>CAMNYG010000038.1 GCA_946570335.1 uncultured Dietzia sp.
GTCTACCTGGGCGGCGGCACCGCCACGCAGCAGGCGCTGGGCATCTCCGACACGGTGGAGGACATGCGCGCGTTCCTCACCGCGGCGCTCGGTCCCAACGCGGACGAGGCCAAGATCGAGGCCTACTGCAACGGCGCCGTCGAGCACCACGACTGGCTCGTGGCCCACGGCGCGGTGTTCAACCACAAGCTCTGGGACACCCCCACCTGGATGCCCGGGGACGATTCGGGTCTGATGTGGATGGGTGAGCGTGCCCAACCGTACGCCTCGGTCGCCAGGCCCGCCGCGCGGGGACACCGTCCCCCGGCTCCCAACTTCGCGGGCAACGTCCTCATGGACGCGCTCGTGGCCACCGCCGAGAAGGCGGGTGTCACCCTGCAGTGCGACATCAAGGTCCGCTCGCTCATCGTCGAGGACGGCCGCGTGGTGGGCGTACACGCCACCGAGTTCGGTGCGGAGCGCGAGTACCGCGCCACCGGCGGCGTCGTGCTGGCCACCGGCGGGTTCGTGGACAACGAGCGCATGGTCGAGCAGTGGGCGCCCCAGCAGCTCGGCAAGGACGCGGTCTCCGACGGCCGCGACGACGGCTCGGGAATCGAGATGGCCATGGCGGTCGGCGCCGCGGTGCGCCGCATGCACCAGACCGAGACCGCGATGCTCATCATCCCGCGCCTGGTCGTGGGCGCGATGCTCGTCGACGGTGACGGCCAGCGCTTCATCAACGAGGAGGTCTACCCGGGCCTGTACTGCCACGCCGCCGTGCACCACCGCCGTCCGCCGGTGTGGGTGATCATCGACGAGAAGGGCATCGAGGACGTCCCGGAGTCCGAGCTGTGGGGTATGCAGCCCATGCACGCCGCCGAGACCATCGAGGAGCTGGCCGCCGACTGTGGCCTGCCCCCCGAGGCGCTGGCCGACCAGCTCCGTCGCTACAACGCCGGCGCCGAGCGCGGCGAGGACCCGCAGTTCGGCAAGAGCGCGAACTGGGTGCGGCCACTCGAGCCACCGTTCGGCGCGTACCCGACCGGTGCCGGTGGCCCGGACAGTTTCAACGGACTGCCCCTCAAGGCACAGGGCTTCACACTCGGCGGTCTGCACACGGACCTGGAGTCGCGCGTGCTGGACCACTCGGGTGAGCCCATCCCGGGTCTGTACGCGGCCGGGCGATGCACACACGGCCTGCACGGCGAGGGTTACATCTCCGGTACATCGCTGGGTGACGGCTCGTTCTTCGGTCGCCGCGCGGGTCGCGGGGCGGCTGCGCGGCCGTGAGTGAGATGGGTGCGCGCGGAGCGGACGGCACCGGACCGGCGGTGGCGATCCCGGAAGCCACGGGGCCGGTGACACCCCGCAGGCCGCGCCCGGAGCTGGACCCGGCCGTGCTGGATCCGGAGCCGGCGCCCGGGTCACCCGTGGATCGTGTCGACGACGACGAGGCCGGCCTCTACGACCTGGTGGATCAGCTGCGCCGGATTCGTGCACTGACGTCCGGCGGGGTCTTCGACACTGATCTGGGGCCGCTGGCCGAGAGGCTCCGGGCGGTGGCCGACGAGTTGGAGGCCGCCTCGGCCACACCGCGGCAGCGGTTGGAGACCATGTGGTCGAGCCGCGGCTACATGGCCAACTGCCCGGTGGTCGGCCGGTCGAACCTGCTGGCCCCGCCGGCGGAGTACGAACTCCTTGAGGACGGCACGCTGCGGGCGGAGCTGACACTGGGGATCGAGTACCAGGGTCCGCCCGGTCGGGTGCACGGTGGGATCGTGGCGCTGCTGTTCGACGCCGTGTTGGGGCGGGCGAACCATCACGCCGGCACCACCGGGATGACCATGTACCTGGACATCGACTACCGCGGTGCGACCCCGCTGCTGGAGCCCATCGTGGTGACGGGTCGGCCGGTCCGGGTGGACGGTCGCAAGGTGTGGACGCAGGGGGCCATCCACGCCGACGGGAGACTGTGCGCCACCGCTGAGGGCCTGTTCGTGACTCCTGAGGGCTGGGTTCGGGACGGCGGTCACCGGGGGCACGAGTAGATTCTGTTGCCGTGACCTCTGAATCCCGCGCGTCCCACGAGAACCCCTCCGGCACGGCTGATCCGGCATCGGCGCCGTCTGCGGGGACCCCGTTCCTGCGGCCGGAGAACGACGGCTCCGGTCACGTCGAGCTGGCAGCCGAACTGCGCCGGCTCCGTGGTCTCGTCGCCGGCTCGATCTTCACCGACGTCCACGACGCGGTGGCGGCCGTGCGGGAGCTGTCGGATCAGCTCGAGCAGGCCGGCACCCCGGTCGAGCCCTCCATGTTCAGTCCCTGGGGGACGCCTGAGCATCTGGGTGCCAACCCGGCTATCGGGATGCGCAATCCGGTCTCGCCGCCGCTACAGCCGGTCTCGTTCCCTGACGGCACCGTGCGGTGCGACCTGGAGCTGGGGATCGAGTACCAGGGCCCTCCCGGCTGTGTGCACGGTGGGATCGTGGCGCTGCTGTTCGACGAGATGCTGGGTCTGGCCAACGCGGCCGCCGGCAGCGTTGGCATGACGGCGGACCTGCGGGTGTCGTACAAATCGCCCACTCCGCTGAACGCGCCGCTGCGGTTCGAGGCCAAGCAGGTGCGAACCGAGGGTCGGAAGATCTGGACCAGCGCCACGCTGCACACCGGGGACACGCTCTGCGCCAGCACGGAGGCGCTGTTCATCGAGCCGCGCGGGATCCGTGACGAGGACCGTCACAAGCCCATCGAGGGTTGACCCCGACCGAGATCGGCGCCCCCGGCTCCGGATCCGCTGCCGCTGTGCGGTAGCGGATCCGGGGGATCACGCTCCGCGCAGCGCCTTCATGCGCTTGTGGGCGCCGGCCACGATGCGACCGCGGTCGACGCCGGAGGAGAACTCGACGCCCTTGGCGTTGCCCTCGCCTCCGCAGACGTGGACCGGTCCGTTGCCGATGGAGGCCAAGACCTCGTCGGCCACCTCGTGCGGTTCGCTCACGGTCATTCCGGGCAGGTCCATGTCCAGGCCGGCACGGATCATGGCGGGGGTGCGGGTCACACCGAGGATGACCTCCACCACGTCGACGCCGTACTCGCGCATCTCGAGCCACAGGCCCTCGACGAACACGCGGCTGAACGCCTTGGCGGCGGAGTAGATGCTCATGTCGGCGTGGCCGAGGTAGCCGGCCATGGAGCCCATGACCACGATGCCGCCCTTGCCGCGGGCCTTGAGACCGGGGCCGAAGCGGCGGATGATCTGCATCGGCGAGGTGATGTTGAGGTCGATGACCTTCTGCACCTGTGCCATGTCGGACTCGACGAATTCCGCCCCGTAGGTGTTGGCACCGGCGTTGAGCACGAGAAGTCCCAGGTCCAGGTCCTCGCAGGCGGCGGCGATCGTGTCGGTCGAGCCGGCCTCGGTGAGGTCGGTGGACACGACGCGGCACTCGACACCCTTGGCGCGAACTGCTTCGGCGGTCTCCTCGAGGGCGTCGAGTTTGCGGGCGACCAGGACGCAGGAGATGCCCTGATCGGCGAGACGGAACGCGATCTCCGCACCCACGCCCTCGCTCCCGCCCACGACGAGGGCCCAGGGGCCGTAGGCAGATGCATCGAAAGTCTTCGGATTGACAGGTGTCGACATACCCTAAGAATATGACCAAAGGCAGCGAAAGTCCCGGCTTCGGCGGAGTGCCCCTCCCGGGGCTGCGTGACGACGAGGTGTTCGGATTCGACGAGGCCAGGAAGCGGTTCGGGGATTCGTTCGACCCGATCCCCGTTCCGGTGCTCCCACCGGCGGATCCGAACCTCGATCGAGCGGTAGCAGAGTTGCGTCGTCTGCGTGACGCGACGGCGGCGCTGGCCCACTCGGAGGTCGAGCTGGGGGACATCGCCGACAAGCTCGCCGAGGTCGCGGACCTGCTCGAGCCGCGGGTCCCGAGCCCGCAGCAGCGCCTGGAGAACATGTGGAAGGGCGCGGGTACGCGCCGTTCGAACCCGGTCAGCGGGCAGGAGAGCCCCCTCGCCCCGCCGGTCGAGTTCGTGGGCTGTGACGACGGTTCGGTGATGGCCGAGGTGACCATGGGGCCGGCCTATCAGGGGCCCCCCGGCTGTGTGCACGGTGGCATCAGTGCGCTGATCATCGACCACATGATGGGGCTCGCCAACCACTGGGGCGGACGGTTCGGCATGACCGCCCACTACGAGCTGGACTACCGGTCGCCGACACCGCTGCTGCAGCCGCTGACGTTCCGTTGCTGGGTGCACGAGACGGAGGGTCGCAAGACGTGGACGCACGGCACCATCCACGCGGGTGATCGCTTGTGCGTGGAGGCGCGTGGTCTGTTCCTGGAGGCGGGCGTGCCGATCCCGGGGCAGCCGGGGAGTACGTCGACGGTCACCGACGGCAGCCCGTAGGCGCAGGCGGTCACCCCCGGCAGGCGATATCCGCGACTGCGCCCCGGCCCGCCCGTCTCAGCCCGGCAGGTCGAGCTGGACGACCTTCTGCAGGTAGGGGGAGATCACGTCGGTGAGGCCGGTGGCGAGCTCGTCGGGATCCTCGGGCGGCAGCGAGATGAAGCTGATCCCGATCCGGGCGATGATCGAGGCCGCGAGTCGTGCCTGGGCGCGGTCGATCTGCATCCAGCTGTCGGACAGCGCCGGGGTGAGCACCTCGGTCGCCCGTTCGATGAGCGGGCCGGCCTCGGTGGTGATCAGGCGCAGCAGGTCCGGCTTGATGTCCCCGGTGAGCAGGGCGCGGATCAGGGGGTCGCGGCGGCTGGAGAGCAGGAAGCCGTTGATTCCCTCGCGCAGCGCCGTCTCGATCTGCCCGGGGTGGCGGTTGATCGAGTCGCGGATCTCGCCGGCGAACGTCTCGGACAGCTGCAGCGCGTACGCCTGGGCGAGGCCCTGGCGGTTACCGAAGGTGCTGTACAGGGTCTGCCGGCTCAGCCCGGCGGCCTTGGCCACGTCGGACATGGTGACCGCCGACCAGTCGCGGCTCTCCAACAGGCCGTGCATCGCGTCGAACACCGCGGAGCGTAGCGGTCTGCGTTCCCGTCGATTCCCTGCGTGGGAGCGGCTGTCGGTGGTCGAACGGTGACGCGGCATGAGGACCATTGTCCCCGATATCGGCTGCCGGGCGCTCATGGCCTACCTGACAGGCAGGAAGTCGACCTTGTCGCGCACCCCGCAGTCCGAGCAGGTCCACGTGTCGGGGACGGCTGACCAGGGGGTTCCGGGCGGGAACCCCTCCCGGGGTAGACCGGCGGCCTCCGAGTAGCGGTTACCGCAGCCCGGGCACACGTATTCACCGGTCGGGGAGGTCTGGTCCGTTGCGATGTCGGTGTCCACGATGACCTCGTCGGTGGCGGTCGCGGTGGCGGTGGGCTCGCGCTGCAGGACCGCGGCGCCGCCGGTAGCCGATCCCTGCGTTGCATAGCGGGCCAGGATCGTGTCCCGCTTGGAGGGCTGGATGTTGGCACGGGTGATGTCGCCGTCGTAGTGGGCCAGGACGCGCTTGTCCATGACCCTGCGCCACAGCGGCGGGATGTAGGCCACGACCATCATGGCCGCATATCCGGACGGCAGCTGCGGAGCCTCGTCGAAGCTGCGCAGCACCTGGTAGCGCCGCATCGGGTTGGCGTGGTGATCGGAGTGCCGCTGCAGGTGGTACAGGAAGATGTTGGTGACCAGGTGGTCGGAGTTCCACGAGTGCTCCGGGCGGCAGCGCTGGTAGCGACCGGATGAGGTCTTCTGCCGGAGCAGACCGTAGTGCTCGAGGTAGTTGACGACCTCCAGCAGCGAGAACCCGAAGATCGCCTGGGCGATCAGCCACGGGGCGACCTGCCAGCCGAACACAGCGATGAGCGCGCCGTAGAGCACGACGGTCATGAGCCAGGCGTTGAGGTTGTCGTTGCGCAGGGTCCACGGTCCGCGTCCCTGGCGACCCAGCCGTTCCTTCTCGAGTGACCACGCGGACCTCAGCGATCCCCACACGCTACGCGGCAGGAACGCCCAGAACGACTGGCCGAAACGCGCGCTGGCGGGATCCTCGGGGGTGGCGACGCGCGCGTGATGCCCACGGTTGTGCTCGACGAAGAAGTGACCGTAGCCGGTGGTGGCGAGCGCGACCTTGGACAGCCACTTCTCGCTGCCGGCGATCTTGTGTCCGAGCTCGTGGGCGGTGTTGATGCCGATGCCGCCGGTGATCGCGACGGTCCATGCCACGCCGATCGACGCGGCTATTCCGAGTCCGCCCTCGTACCCGAGCCACGACAGGTCGTCCGAGCTCCACAGGTAGCACGCCAGGACGAGCGCGCCGTACTGGAACGGGAGGTAGAGGTAGGTGCACCAGCGGTAGAACGGGTCGGCCTCGAGGCGGTCGATGACCTCGTCGGGCGGGTTCTCTCCGTCGACCCCAATCTTGTAGTCGCCCCACGGCACGGCCACGTAGACGAGGAACGGCAGCAGGTACCACGAGACGGTGGCGGCCACGCCCCAGCCGAGCGCGTTGAAACCCGCCACCAGAGGCAGCGACAGGAAGAGCCCGGCGGCGGGGATGAGGCCGAGCAGCCACAGGTAGCGCTTGGCGTCGGTCCACGCGTACGGCTCGACCTCGGCGTGGTGCGCGTGGCCGTGATCGTGCGCGTGGTGGTGCGCGGGGGCGTGCTCGCCGCCGTGGCGATCGGCGCCGCCCCCGTCGGTGGGCCGGATGTACTCGGTGCTGGACATCGCTGACAACCTTCCCGGAATCCCTCATGTGTGGCGTACGCCACGTCCTGGGCCCAACTCTAGACAAACTACAGTGCCGTGTCTAGACATGGCGCGGTTGTTTGTCCAGAGGCGTGGGCGTGTGGGCGAGCGCGATCACCAAGCGGTGGTGGCCACGAGGACGACGGAGGTGCCACCGACCACGCTCCCGATGACGACGACGACGCCGTCCCACTGCCGGGCGAGCCGGAATATCCGGGCCGTCGAAACGGTTGTACCGACAGATCGTCGGAGCCGGTTTTCCGACAGGGAAGGAGTGGCCCGACGTGACGATGCAGCAGGCAGCCATGCGCACGCTGATGCGGGCCGAGAACAACAACATCTCGCTCGATCGCAGCGTGTTCACGCGCGAGAATTTCCGCCGCATCGGCCTCTTCGCGCGGCCCCACACCAAGAGGATCGCCATCTTCCTGGTGCTGTCGGTCTTCGGCGCCTCGCTCGCCGTGTTCACGCCCCTGCTCGCCGGCCGGGTGGTCACCGCGATCGTGGATCACGACTCGATCCGGGTCGTGGTTCTCCTCGCGGTGGCGATCGCCGTGATCGGGGTCGTGGAGGCCGCCACCGCGGTCTACACCCGCCTGTGGTCCGCGCGCATCGGCGAGGGCCTGATCTTCGACCTGCGCCGCGCGGTGTTCGACCACGTGCAGACCATGCCCGTCGCCTTCTTCATGCGCACCCGCACCGGCGCCCTGGTCAGCCGCCTGAACAACGACGTGATGGGCGCCCAACGCGCCTTCTCCGACACTCTGTCCGGGGTCGTGTCCAACCTCGTGCAGCTCGCGCTGACGCTCGTCGTCATGGCCGGCATCAACTGGCAGCTCACCGTGCTCTCGGTGCTGCTGCTGCCGATCTTCCTGTTCCCGGCCCGGTACGTCGGTCGACGCCTGGCCAAACTGCGCCGCGAGGCCTCGGACCTCAACGCGTCGATGAACGACCAGATGACCGAGCGCTTCAACGCCGGCGGCGCCACCCTGGTCAAGCTCTTCGGCCGGCCGGAGGCCGAGTCCGCCGAGTTCGCCGCACGCGCCGGCCGCGTCCGGGGCATCGGCGTGCGCACCGCGCTGCTGATGAGCGTGTTCATGAACTCGCTGTCCCTGGTCTCGACCCTGGCGCTGGCCCTGGTCTACGGCCTGGGCGGCTGGTTCGCGTTGAACGGCGGGATGGACCCCGGGTCGGTCGTCGCGCTCGCCTTGCTGCTCACCCGGCTGTACGGACCGCTCACGTCACTGGCCAACGCACCCATGGACGTGGTCACCGCGATAGTCAGCTTCGAGCGGGTCTTCGAGGTACTGGACCTCAAGCCCCTGCTGTCCGACGCCCCGGACGCCGTGGACGTCCCGGCCGGGCCCGTGACCATCGAGTTCGACGACGTGCGCTTCTCCTACCCGTCCGCCGACAAGGTCTCCCTGGCTTCCCTCGAAGAGGTCGCCGTTCTCGACACCCGCGGCGGGCAGGAGGTGCTCCACGGGGTCTCCTTCCGCGCCGAGCCGGGCCAGATGGTCGCTCTCGTCGGCTCGTCCGGGGCAGGGAAATCCACCATCGCCTCTCTGCTGCCGCGCCTGTATGACGTCGACTCGGGCGCGGTCCTGGTGTCCGGACTCGACGTGCGGAAGGTGACGTCGTCGTCGTTGCGTCGCACCGTTGGCATGGTCACCCAGGACGGCCACCTCTTCCACGACACGATTCGCGCCAACCTGACCTTCGCGCGACCCGACGTCTCCGACGACACGGTGTGGGAGGCGCTGCGCCGCGCACGGCTCTCCGAGCTCGTGCGATCCCTGCCCGACGGCCTCGACACGGTGATCGGGGACCGTGGCTACCGGCTCTCCGGCGGCGAGCGACAGCGCCTGACGATCGCCCGACTGCTGATCGCGTCGCCGTCGGTCGTGGTGCTCGACGAGGCCACCAGTGCGCTCGACTCGACCAACGAGTCCGCCGTGCAGGAAGCCCTCTCCGAGGCCATGGCGCACCGCACCTCGCTGGTCATCGCGCATCGGCTGTCCACCGTGCGGGCCGCCGACCAGATCCTGGTGCTCGAAGCCGGGCGCGTGGTGGAGTCGGGGACGCACACCGAACTGCTCGCCGCGGGCGGCCGGTACTCCGAGCTCTACGAGACCCAGTTCGCGGAGCAGGAATAACTCGAGCAAGCCGCGGATCC
>CAMNYG010000039.1 GCA_946570335.1 uncultured Dietzia sp.
GCCGGGCCGGCCGGTGTCGCTCCCGCGGCGGCCAGGGCGGCTTGCTGTTCCTCGAGTTCCCGGGTGAGCTGCTCGACCTCGGACTCGAGGGTCTCCACCTCTGCGGAAACGGAGGCGACCTGTGCTTCCGCCCCGTCCCGCCGGCCGGCGGCGTCGGAATAGCGCTGCTGGGCCTCCTCACGTGCGTCGACCGCCTCGGATTCACGCCTGGCGGCCTCGTCAGCGGCCTCGACCATGTCGCCCACGACACCGCGCTGGTCCGCCGCGGCGCGTTGAAGGTATTCCTGCCGGAGGCCGGCGTCGCGGGGACCGGTGGGGTCGAGGATCGCCGAGGCCGCACCCGGCGCGGTCCCCTGCCGATGAAGCAGTCGCGAATAGTCGTCGAGAGTGCTGCGAGCCGATTCCACATCGGACTCCGCGTGGACACGTTCCTCCGCGGTGCGGTCGGCCTCGGCGATCGCACGGTCCAGATCGACCCTGGCCATCTGGAGGTCGACGAGCGTCTTGTTGACCTCGTCGCGCGCGACGGCGATCTCCTCGCGATTCGCGTCGAGCCGGGCGGTGGCGTCGGCGACCGCCCGGATCAACTCACTGACGTCGCCGGGAGAGACCTGCGAGGTCTCCTGAGCGGCGACGACGGGGGCCTGCACGACGGCCGATGCGGTCCCCAGCACGAGCACCGCGGCGAGGGCGGCACGCCCGGGCATGCGCCCGGGGCTTCGAAGACGCCGTGCCACGTCGGCACGGCGATGCAAATGGTCGGGCTCCACGTTTCACCTTCCGCTGACCGCACCGAGGTGCGACATCCCGCGCGACCGTGTTCGACGGGCCGCGTGGCCGAGCCGACGAAAGTACTCTCGTGGTGCCTTCCCCTGCGCCACTGGAGCCTCATGTCTGCTCGGCAGAACCTTGGGTTCCTTAAGCACCGTAGGTCACAGAAAGCACATGCGAAACACAAGGTGGCAAAATACACCGCTGTAACTTAAATGGCGGCAGGAGGTTCGGCGTGTCGCAGGGAACGGAGAGTCAGCGGTCGCGACGTCGGGGGGTCGCCACGAATCGTCAGCTGACGCGACGTCGGAGGGCTACCACGAAGACGAGTACGGCAACGATCGCGAGGGCGAGAACCCCCGCCGTGAGGGCGCCCCACGGCGGCGCGGGGGCGTCCACCTTGTGGGCGAACACGGCGGCGGAGGCCACCGGGTCGGCCTCCTCCCACGCATCGTCCTGACCGGCCTCGAGGCGGTGGCGGGAGATGGTGTCGCTGGAGCTGCCCACGAACGCGGGGGTGCGCACGAAGATCGTCCCCTCGAACTCCTGATTGAGGAACGTCGCCAGGTCCCGGGCGTCGGTGTACACGGCGGCGGGGGCCTCGGTGTAGACGACCTTGAGGTCCAGTCCCTGGGCGGAGGCCTCCTGCACCACGGTGCGTAATCCCTCGACGAAGGGGTCGGGGGCGGAGACGCCGTCGTCGGCCAGGTCGTCGACGACGGCCTGGTAATCGAGCCAGGATGGCACCTCTCCCATCGGTAACGACATGATGGGAAGGTCCTCGTAGGCGAGGGTCGTCACGGAATCGTCGGAGGCGTCCACGTCCGACATCGTGCCACCTCGTCGTCGCCACCCCGCATCGCACGCGCCGCACGGTGCGAGATCCGCACGGCCGTCCCCACGTTCGGGCGTGCCGGGACCTATACAGAACGAGCGTACTGGTAAATTGGTGACCGCAAACAGGGCTCAGGGTCCAGAATGGATCCTGTGTCCGCCCCGGCGTCGCGGCCAGTGATGGACGCAATGGCACCGGGAGGGATGACTAGCCGAAATTCACACCACGAGTGGAGCTGACGTGACAGCAAGCATTGACAGCTTTGGCGCCAAGGGAACCCTTGAGGTCGGCGACGAGGCTTACGAGATCTACCGCCTGTCGGCGGTCGAGGGAGTCGAGAAGCTCCCCTACTCCCTCAAGGTCCTCACCGAGAACCTTCTCCGTACCGAGGACGGTGCCAACGTCACCAAGGCGCACATCGACGCCCTGGCGAATTGGGACCCCAACGCCGAGCCGGACACCGAGATCCAGTTCACGCCCGCCCGCGTGATCATGCAGGACTTCACCGGCGTCCCCTGCGTCGTCGACCTCGCCACCATGCGCGAGGCCGTCCAGGACCTCGGCGGGGATCCCGAGCGGATCAACCCGCTCGCCCCCGCGGAGATGGTCATCGACCACTCCGTGATGATCGACGTCGCGGGCCGCCTCGACGCGCTCGAGCAGAACATGGAGCTCGAGTACGAGCGCAACCGCGAGCGCTACCAGTTCCTGCGCTGGGGCCAGACCGCCTTCGACGACTTCAAGGTCGTCCCCCCGGGCACCGGCATCGTCCACCAGGTCAACATCGAGTACCTGGCGCGCTCGGTCATGGTCCGTGGCGGACAGGCGTACCCCGACACGTGTGTGGGTACCGACTCGCACACCACGATGCAGAACGGTCTCGGTGTTCTCGGCTGGGGCGTTGGCGGAATCGAGGCCGAGGCCGCGATGCTGGGCCAGCCCATCTCGATGCTCATCCCCCGGGTCGTGGGCTTCAAGCTCACCGGCTCGATCAAGCCCGGCGTGACCGCCACCGACGTCGTTCTCACGATCACCGAGATGCTGCGTCAGCACGGAGTCGTCGGAAAGTTCGTCGAGTTCTACGGCGCCGGCGTCGCGGCTGTGCCGCTGGCCAACCGTGCGACCATCGGCAACATGAGCCCGGAGTTCGGCTCCACCTGCGCCATGTTCCCGATCGACGGCGAGACCATCGACTACCTGCGCCTGACCGGCCGTGACGAGAAGCAGCTGGCCCTCGTCGAGGCCTACGCCAAGGAGCAGGGTATGTGGCTCGACCCGGAGGGGCCCGAGCCGGTCTTCTCCGAGTACCTCGAGCTGGACCTCGCCGATGTCGTCCCGTCTATCGCCGGCCCCAAGCGCCCGCAGGACCGTATCGAGCTCGCCGACGCCAAGAGCGCGTTCCGCAAGGACATCCACAACTACGTCCACAACGGCAGCGGTAACGACGACGTCCGCGACATGGTCGCCGAGGGTGGCGCCACCCCGCCGGTCCCCCACGGTGCGAAGCTGGCCTTCGCCGAGGAGGGTGCGGTCGTCGCCGACGCCTCCGCCGGTTCGCAGGGGCGTCCGTCGCTCCCGGTGGCCGTCGAGTCGAACGGCGAGGGCATGGTCCTCGACCACGGCATCGTCACCATCGCCTCGATCACGTCGTGCACCAACACCTCCAACCCGTCGGTCATGATCGGCGCCGGCCTGCTGGCCCGGAAGGCCCACGAGAAGGGCCTCAAGGCCAAGCCGTGGGTCAAGACCTCCATGGCCCCGGGCTCGCAGGTCGTCACCGAGTACTACGAGCGCGCCGGCCTCTGGCCGGACCTCGAGGCCCTCGGCTTCTACCTCGTCGGCTACGGCTGCACCACCTGCATCGGTAACTCGGGACCGCTGCCGGAGGAGATCTCGAACGCCATCCAGGAATACGACCTCACCGCTACCGCGGTGCTGTCCGGTAACCGGAACTTCGAGGGCCGGATCAACCAGGACGTCAAGATGAACTACCTGGCGTCCCCGCCGCTGGTCATCGCCTACGCGATCGCCGGCACGATGGACTTCGACTTCGAGAACGACTCCCTGGGTAAGGACACAGAGGGCAACGATGTGTACCTCAAGGACATCTGGCCTTCGGGCGAAGAGATCGAGTCGACCATCAAGGCGTCCATCTCGTCCAAGGAGTACACGGAGAAGTACGCCGACGTGTTCGCCGGTGACGAGCGCTGGCGCGGACTGAGCACCCCGGACGGCAAGACCTTCGAGTGGGACGACAAGTCGACCTACGTCCGCAAGGCGCCGTACTTCGACGGCATGGAGATGGAGCCGGCTCCCGTGAAGGACATCAAGGGAGCTCGCGTCCTGGCCAAGCTCGGCGATTCGGTCACCACTGACCACATCTCGCCGGCCTCGACCATCAAGCCGGGAACCCCGGCGGCGCAGTACCTCGACGCCAACGGAGTGGAGCGCAAGGATTACAACTCCTTCGGCTCGCGTCGTGGTAACCACGAGGTCATGATCCGTGGCACGTTCGCCAACATTCGTCTGCAGAACCAGCTGCTGGACGGCGTGTCGGGCGGCTACACCCGGGACTTCACCCAGGAGGGCTCGCCGCAGGCGTTCATCTACGACGCAGCGCAGAACTACGCGGCGCAGGACATCCCGCTCGTCGTGATCGCGGGCAAGGAGTACGGCACCGGCTCCTCGCGTGACTGGGCCGCCAAGGGCACCCGTCTGCTGGGTGTCAAGGCCGTCATCGCCGAGTCGTTTGAGCGCATCCACCGCTCCAACCTCATCGGCATGGGCGTCATCCCGCTTCAGTTCCCCGAGGGCGAGTCGCACGAGACCCTCGGCCTGGACGGTACCGAGACCTTCGACATCTCCGGGATCGAGGAGCTGAACAACGGCACCACGCCCAAGACCGTCAAGGTCGTGGCCACCAAGCAGAACGGTGACACGGTGGAGTTCGACGCCACCGTCCGCATCGACACCCCCGGCGAGGCGGACTACTACCGCAACGACGGCATCCTGCAGTTCGTCCTGCGCAACATGATCAAGGGCTGATCCCCCTTCACCTGAGACGGCGGTGCGCGGTTCCTCTCGTCCCGACGAGGAGAACCTCGCACCGCCGTGGTGTATTCGGAAGAAAGAGTTGTCAGATGCCCAGGGTCAGCCAGGACCACATGGACGCCCGGCGTTACCAGATCCTCGCCGGGACGCGCGACTGCTTTGCCGAGTACGGCTTCGAGGGCGCAACAGTACGTCGCCTCGAGGAGGCCACCGGCCTGAGCCGCGGTGCGATCTTCCATCACTTCGACGACAAGGACGCACTGTTTCTGGCTCTGGCGTACGAGGACGCGGCCGCGATGGCCCGGACAGTCGCCGAACAGGGACTCGTCCAGGTGATGCGGGAGATCCTCGCGGACCCGCAGGAGTTCTCCTGGCTCGGGACCAGACTGGAGATCGCCCGCCGTATACGCACCGATCCGGCGTTTCGTGAGCGGTGGACCGATCGACAGACCGAGCTGGACGAGGCCGTGCTGGCGCGACTGCGTGAGCAGAAGTCATCCGGTCGGATGCGGACGGACATTCCTGATGATGTCCTGCGCGTGTATCTGAACATCGTCCTCGACGGGCTCATCACCCACCTCGCCACCGGGCGAGGAACCGAACACGTCGAGGCAATGCTCGACCTGGTGGAGGACTCGTTGCGCACCACGTGAGAGCGCACGCTCGGGGAGGATGCCGAGCGTGCGCCACTGCTCCGGAAGCGGCTTTCCCGTCCGGAGAAAGCGCCTGCACGATTTCGCGGGCGTAGGCTCGAGATCATGAGTGCACACGAGGTCCCGTTCGTGCGTCTGGCAGACGGTCGAGCGATCCCCCAACTGGGATTCGGAACGTTTCAGATCGCCCCGGAAGACACCGAGAAGACAGTGTCACACGCCCTTGAGGTCGGCTACCGCCATCTGGACACCGCGCAGATGTACGGCAACGAAGCGGGCGTCGGTCGAGCTGTCGCCGCGTCAGGCTTGTCCCGTGACGACGTGTGGATCACCACCAAGCTCAACAATGCCTTCCACGACAGGGATGCCGCGATCGAGGCGACCGAGCGTTCTCTCACGGCGCTGGGTGGACGAATCGACCTGTACCTCGTTCACTGGCCACTGGCGATGCACGCCGATGTATCCCGTGTCTGGGAGGTGATGGAGGAGATCGGCGCCCGGCCTGAGGTGGGCTCCATCGGTGTCTCGAACTTCACCTCCGCAAACCTCGACCGCCTGGCGGAGGTCGGCGCGTCCTCCCCCACGGTGAACCAGATCGAATCGAACCCCTACTTCGTCAACGACGAGCTACGGGCGATCTGCTCGGGGCGGGGTATCGCGGTCGAGGCGTGGAGCCCTCTCGCACAGGGAGCGGTGTTCGACGATCCCCAACTGACGGCGTTGGCCCAGCAGGTCGGACGTACGGTTTCTCAGGTCGTGCTGCGGTGGACTCTGCAGCGCGGCGACATCGTGTTCCCCAAGTCGTCTGATCCGGCCCGGATGCGAGAGAACCTCGACGTTTTCGATTTCGAGCTGACCGATGAGCAGATGACGGCGATCTCGGCGCTGCACACCGGAACCCGGTCAGGTCCGGATCCGGATGTGTTCGACTGGCGCGGGTGAACGCGCCGGGCTGCGCCGGACCCCGGTCGGAGGGGAAGGTCGAGCCCCGGAGAGAAAATGGCGATCGCGTGACGTAGCAGGTCGGAGAGGCCCTAGAGTCTGTCCATGTCCACCATTGATGCGGCGGGTGTATCCGACCGCGCGGCACGGGACAGTTCCACGACACTGCCCGTGCTGGCCTCGTACGCGGCGGGAAGTCTGGGTACGGGTGCGTTCGGAACGTTGCCCGGGCTCGTCCTGGCGTATTACCTGACCGATTCGATCGGAATCGCGGCGGCGC
Organism: uncultured Dietzia sp.; assembly: GCA_946570335.1. GTDB lineage: Bacteria > Actinomycetota > Actinomycetes > Mycobacteriales > Mycobacteriaceae > Dietzia. The sequence goes on from CAMNYG010000039.1 coordinate 6,533, forward strand.
TGGCGTCCGTCCTGGTGTTGGTGCCGAAGATCGTCGACGTCCTGGCGTACCCACTGATCGGCGCGCTGTCGGACAGGGCTTCGCATCGCACCGGCTATCGGACGGGTCTGATGCTGTTCGGGGCGTTGGCCCTGCCGTTGCTGTTCATCGCGACGTTCTCGGCGCCGGCGGATTGGAGCACGGGGGCGGCCGGCATCTGGGTCATGGGTTTCTTCTTGGCCGCATCGCTGGCCTACTCGTGTTTCCAGGTTCCCTACCTGGCCCTTCCGGCAGAGCTCACCGATGACTCCGGACGGCGGGTCACACTGCTGGCCTGGCGTGTTGCCGTGCTGGCCGCGGCGATCCTCATCTCCGGCGGCGGTGGCCCCGCGCTGCGGGATGTCGCCGGTGGTGGTCCACGTGGTTACGTGGTGATGGCGGTCGGCGTTGCCGCACTGATGTTGGTGGGCATGCTGTGGTCGACGTTCATCTCCGGGCGTCGGACGATCACGCGGGCTGATGCTCCGGCAGGTGATCTGGTCCACGCGTATCGCGACGGGATCGACGCACTCCGCGTGACCCGTCCGTTCCGTCTGTTGGTGGGGGTGTTCTGCCTGCAGGCCATCGCCACCGCCGTGATGCTCGCCGGTGGTCAATACATGGCAACTCACGTTCTGGGCAACGAGGCCGCGCTGACCGGGTTGTTCCTGGCGTTGGTGGGCCCGGCGCTGTTGGTGATGCCGTTGTGGACGCGCCTGGCACATGCGCGTGGCAAGGTGCAGGCGCTCGCCGCCGCGACCGCGCTTTTCACCGTGGCCTCGCTGTTGTTGATCCCGGCGGGAATTGCGCCCGGGGGGTGGGTGCACCTCCCGGTGGCGCTGGCGGGTGTGGCCTATGCGGGCATGCAGGCGCTGCCGATGTCCATGCTGCCCGACGCCACCGATCTGGACAGGACGTTGGGGGGACGACGACGAAGTGGAGCGATGAGCGGCCTGTGGACGGCCTCGGAGACCGGCTCCATGGCACTCGGTCCGGTGATCGTCCTGGCCCTGTTGGCGGTGGGCGGGTTCCGCTCCGGCGGGGTGTCCGATCAGCCCGGCTCGGCGGTGTGGGCGATCGTTCTGGCGTTCTCACTGGTGCCGGCGGCACTCGCCGGTATTAGTCTGCTGATGGTCCGAACTCTGGGTAGGTCCTACCCACGATGGATGGAGAAGGCATGACCCTCGACGACCTGGCAACCCGGGTGCAGGACCGGGGCGAGCGAGCCCTCGCCAGGCTGGCGCGCCTGCGGGAGACGGACCCGCCCACCACCGGAGGTCGGGTGCTGTCCTACGTGTACGACTCCGGGCTGGCCGAACTCGACGAGTTGGCGATCCGCGCCGCCCGGTTGGCGCACGGTGTGAACGGGCTTGATCCCACGGTGTTCGCCTCGGTCGCCGAGATCCACGGCGGCATCGTTTCGCGGACACGATCCATTCTCGGCGGCGACGGGCCGCACGGCGGTGCGGTGTACGGCAGCGTGACATCCGGAGGCACCGAGAGCTGCCTCCTGGCCTGCCTGGCCGCTCGCGAAGTGTGCGGCCGGATCCCGGGAGACGGTGGCACGATCATCGCACCGGTCACCGTCCACGCGGCCTTCCGCAAGGCGGCGCACCTGCTCGGTTTGCGCTTTCAGGGCATCGAGGTCGATCCGATCACCGGCCGGGTCGCGGCCGCGGATCTGCTCGCCGCGGTGAACGAGGACACGGTACTGGTCGTGTGCTCGGCCCCGTCGTACCCGACCGGGGTGATCGACCCCGTCGCGGAGGTCGCGGCAGGACTAGAGGCGGAGCACGACCACCGGATCGGATTGCACGTCGACGCCTGCCTCGGTGGGCTGGTGCTCCCCTTCTGGCCCGAACCGGCCGGTGCGGGCCCGTGGGACCTGCGCATCGAGCGGGTCACCAGCCTGTCGGCGGATCTGCACAAGTACGGTTTCGCGCCCAAGGGCACATCGGTCCTCCTGTCCCGCGGCCGTCAGCGGCACCGGGCGTCCTGGTTCGCCACAGTCGACTGGCCGGGCTATCCGGTGGTCAACCCGACCCTTTCCGGATCTAAGCCTCTTGAGCCGGCGGCCGCTGCGTGGGTGGTGCTGGAAGCGCTGGGCCAGGACGGACATCGCGGGCTCGTGGCCCGGACGGCGCGCGCGACGCGGCGACTCGGCGCCGGACTGTCCACGATCGGGGGGCTGGGGGTCCTC
>CAMNYG010000040.1 GCA_946570335.1 uncultured Dietzia sp.
TCACGAACTGTATTTTAAAGTAGATAACCGCACGGCGGGGTCGACGGTGGCGGGCTTCTGCCTCCCAGAACAGATGACCGGCCGAGGATCGTCCTCCCGGCTTCCCGCCCGCCGGCGTTCGCGGATGCCGTGGCGGAGGCGGTAGGCGGCGATCTCGTACCGCTGGGGTCGGCGGGCGCGAAGGCGGCGGCCGTCGTGCGTGGTGAGGCCGACGCCTACATCCATGCCGGCGGGCAGTATCAATGGGATTCGGCCGCGCCGGCCGGGGTGGCGCTCGCCCGCGGATTCGTGGCTGTACGGGTGAACGGTGACCCGCTCGAGTACAACGTCGCCGAAACCTACCTGCCCGACCTCGTGGTGTGCCGCGCAGAGCTGACGGACGCGATCCTGGGGGCGATCCGCTCGGCGAGCTGACCAGGTGCGGTGCCCTGCTCCCCGGTTCGGCGACGCCGTTCGACGCGCCGCTCGAGCCGGGCGGGCCGGGTGGATCTGAGTGATCCGGTCAGTCTTCGGTGCCCTTGTTGGGGCGTCCGGCCAGTTCGTCGTCGAGGCGGAGCAGGCCCGGGCCGTCGTCACCGGTGTGCTCGAGGCGGCCCAGGATTTCGTCGACGGTGGCCTCCTCCTCGATCTGCTCCGCGAGGAACCAGTTGAGCAGCGGGTTGGAGTCGAGGTCGTCCGCCTTGGCGCACGCCCGGTAGAGATCGCGTATCGATGCGGACACGCGCTTCTCGTGCTCGAGGGCGGTCTTGAACGTCTCCCGCGGGTCCTGCGAGATGGTGAGGTGTCCGGTGGAGATGTCGCCGATGCGCGGGTGGTTGCCGCGGGCGTCGAGGTGGTCGATGAATTTGTTGGCGTGGACGATCTCCTCGTCGGCCTGTCGGCGTAGCCACGAGGCCATCCCGGGCAGGTCGGCCAGGTCCATCTCGATGGCCAACTGCCGGTAGACCAGGCTGGCCTCGAACTCCAGCGTGATCTGCGCGTTGAACTTGGCTTCCAGTTCCTCGTTCAGTTTCATGGCTGCGAGGGTACGCCCGACGAGCTGTGTCGCGACTGAAAGCTGTTGGGTACGGTTTTCCCGTGGCTGCGAGTGGGAAAGGGGAAGAGGAGGGCTCGGGCGATCGCGCCGGCACGGGTCTGGAACCCGAGGTCTGGCGCCTGGCGCATCCGCGTCACGGCATGCTCGAGGTCGCGGTGGGCGGCCCGGCGCAGCTGCGCACGGTCGACCCGGGTTATCCGCGTGGGAAGAGAAAGGTCGACGACGACACCGTCGACTCCGAACCCGCCGCCACCGATCCCGGGCCTGACGCCACCGACGACGGCATGCCCACCAATCCCGGGTACGTCCTCCTGCGTGACGGCGGCCCGGTGGCGCGGGCCCGCCAGATCGGCAATCACAAGGTCTCGATCCTCGATGATCCGCCCGGGCTCGGGAGATTCACCGGCAACCTCTCGGTTCTCTCGGGACCGCGGGTGCAGATGAGCAGCAGCGCGTTCGCGACGGCGGTCCGCCAGGTGACCTTCCGCGAGGGCAACGAGGTCGTTCACTTCGACCCGCCGCCGGGATCCTCGGCCGAGGCCCGGCTGGAGGAGATCGCAGCCTCCCCGTGGAAGCGGGTGGTCTATCCGGTCGCCGCGGGGGTGGGTAAATCCGGATGGGCGATCGCGATGATCGTGTTGATCCCGGTGATCGGCCGGCTGTTGAGTCCGATTCTGGACTGGATCGCTGAGCGGATGCCCGACATCGATATCCCGTGGCCCGACATCTCCCTACCGAGGGTTCCGTGGCCGGACATCTCTCTGCCGTCGATCAACCTCCCCGAGGTGAACCTGCCGGGGTGGGTCGAGTTCCTGATCGAATACTCGAAGGTGTGGGTGCCGCTGCTGGTCGGCGTGGCGATCGCGGTGGTGGCGGTCCGGCATTCGCGGACGTCCCGCAGGATCAAGAAGGCGTGGCAGGCAGAGCAGGCCGGCGAGAACGAGCAGGCCGAACCGACGGCGCGGACAGAGTGGAGGGAGCAGTCCGGGCGCGGCGAGGCGCCTGGACGGTCGGACTGACCCCGGACACCAACGCGGCCCGGCTCCGCGCGTGCGGGGCCGGGCCGGGTGCCGGTGCCTGACCCGGCAGCGTCAGGAGGTTACTTGTCGGTGACCAGCGCGCCGGCGATCGCCAGCATGAAGGCGTCCTTGGACAGGGACAATCCCTCCTGGCTCGGGCGGATGCCGTCGGACTCGGTCATGGCCGGATTGCGGAAGTACATCGAGAGCAGGCCGGCAGAGAACACGCCGAGCGCCGCGCCGGCCAGCTTCCTGGGAACGAAGGGGGTCAGCAGGGCCGCACCGATGCCGATCTCGGAGTAGGCGACGAAGTCGCCGAAGGTCTTCGGGTCCATGTTGGCCACGGCCGGGATGCCGGTCGCGGCGAAGCCCTGCAGTCCCTGCGCCTTCTCGGCGGGCATGCCACGCTTGTTCATTCCGGAGTTGAGGATGAACGCGCCGGTGACTCCACGCAGGATGGCGTTGGACAGGCTCATGGGATGCTCCTTCGGTCGGGGGCGGTACATGTGGTCGACGTGACACCTTGGTGACGTGACATCAATCAGGGTAGCGCACGCGCCACTGATGCAATAGCGTCGGCGCACGGATGTGATGAACGCGTCGTTCCGGCGGGTCGGATGTGTACGAGAGACGAGGATGGAAAGGTTTCCGGGGATATGAGTACGAGCAGCGGTCACGACATCACCGACAGGCCCGAGCCCGGCGCCGACCCCGATGAAGGCAAACCCGCCTCGCCCACGTCGCTCACCGGCTCGGCGTGGAAGATCGGACTCAAGCGGGCGGCCGGAGAGTTCTCCCGCGACCAGTGCACCGACCAGGCCGCTGGCCTGACCTACTTCGCGGTACTTTCTCTCTTCCCCGCGCTGCTCGCCGTCGTCTCGCTCCTCGGCGTGTTCGGACAGGGACAGGCCACCGTCGACGCCGTGATGGAACTGCTCGAGGGGGCCGCACCGGAAGAGACTCTGGCCGCCCTGCGTGGGCCCATCGACTCGCTGGTCAACACCCCGGCCGCAGGGTTCGCGCTGGTCGCCGGTATCGCGGGCGCGCTGTGGTCGGCATCCGGGTACGTCGGCGCGTTCGCCCGTGCGATGAACCGCATCTACGGGGTCGACGAGGGCAGACCGTTCTGGAAGCTCAAGCCGTCCATGCTCTTGTTGACCGCCGTCATCCTGGTCCTCATCTGCATCGCAGGGCTGCTCCTGGTGATCAGCGGACCCATCGCCGCCTGGGTGGGAGACCTCATCGGATTGGGTGAGACCGCCGTCATGGTGTGGGATATCGCCAAGTGGCCGGTGCTTCTGCTCGTCGTCGTCATCATCCTCGCTGTCCTGTACGGCTTCGCGCCCAACGTCCGGCAACCCAAGTTCCGGTGGGTCTCCATGGGTGCGGTCGTCGCGCTGGTCGTGTGGGCGGTCGCCACCGCCGGATTCGTGTTCTACGTGACCAACTTCGGCAGCTACAACGCCACCTACGGTTCGCTCGCCGGCGTCATCGTGTTCCTGCTCTGGCTGTGGATCACCAACAACGCCTTCCTGTTCGGCGCCGAGGTGGACGCCGAGATCGAACGAGCCCGCGAACTGCAGGCCGGCATGCACGCCGAGGAGACCATCCAGCTGCCGCCGCGCGACACCGCCGCCAGTGACAAGGCGGAGGCGAAGCTGCAGCAGACCATCGAGGCCGCCGCCGACGTACGCCGCGAGGCCCAGGCCGATCAGGCCCGCAACCGCACCTGATCGCAGACCAACCCCGTCCCCGGCATCCGCGCTCGCGCCTGTCACTGCCCCGCCCCGTCCCCGGCATCCGCGCTCGCGCCTGTGCGCGTGCTCGATAGGCGCTCCTCAACATGAACTCACGCTCCCGCCGAGGGGCGTGCGGGTGTTCCCGGAGGGGAGCGGATCTGGACGCTGCGTCGGATTCGGGGAGCAGAACAGACGCCGAGGAAGGGGAGCGTCTGAAAATGGGCGCCGGAACGGGACAACGTGGCGCCGGAACGGGATTCGGGCATCGTGGCCCGGCTCGCGACCCGAGTTCTGCCCCGAATTCCACAGCCTGTCCGATTCCACAGACGCGTCGAGTCCGAGCACCGGAAGCGCGGCTCGGGAACTGCTGCCGATTGATACTCGGTCTCATGGACGTCGAACAGCAGAAACCGAGAATTCTCACCGCCGCAGACCTTTTGTCCCGCGGGTATAGTCGCAGGGCGCGAGAGCATGCCGAACGGCGAGGCGACCTCACTCGGATCCGTCATGGCGTGTACGCGCTCGGCTCCGACCTGCCCGTCGGACCGCGGGCGAGCGAAGCCCTGCTGGAGCTGCGGTCCCGGGCAGCCGCTCGCACGTTGGCGTCGGGAACGGTCCTCTCGCATACCTCCGCGCTGGTGATGCACGGACTTCCGGTGCACGGTATGGACACCGAGGTCGTGGCCACGACAAGGAATCGCCCAGGGAGCGGGAGCCGGCGTGGTTCGCGGACGGTCTGCCACAACGCGGATCTGACGGATGCGGTCATGGAGATCGACGAGATCCAGGTGACGAACCCCGCACGCACGATCATCGATGTCGCCCGAACACAGGGGTTCGACGGAGCGGTATGTGCTGCCGACGAGGCCCTTCACCGCGGACTCTGCACACCTGACCAGCTCACCGCCGAGCTGGAGGCAGCGGCCGGGCGGAAGGGGGTGGCGCGGGCCAGGGCGGTCGTGTCATTCGCCGATGGGCGTGCGGAATCGGTCCTTGAGTCGCTGAGCAGAGTCTCGATCAGTCGTGCCGGCTTGCCGATGCCCGAACTCCAGGTCGAGTTCGTTCTTCCCGACGGATCCGGGGCCCGCGTGGACATGTACTGGGAGAGGTGGAGGCTGGTGGGCGAGTGTGACGGACTCGGAAAGTATGGGGCGGCAGGGGGAGAAGTAGCAGTCCGCCGCCGACTTCGGGCCGAGAAGGCCAGACAGAACGGGCTCGAAGCGCTCGGCAACTCCGTGAGGTCGTGGCTCTGGCAAGACTGGGAGCGAGACCGGATACCGGGGATCGTGCGCAGCGCGATGCTGAGCCGGGAGAAGTTGGGCCTCGGTGGAAAGCACGCGAGCTGAGTGAGCTGAGGCTTAGCTGGTCTGCGATCGGCGGCAGAGAACCTGCGTCGAGCGGAACGATGCTTGTGCATCCGCTCGTCTCCGGGAACACCCGCCCGCGCTTCGGCGGGAGCGGGAGTTCACAGCGAGGAGCGGCTAGCTCTCCGCTGTACAGGCGCGGGAGCGGATGCCCGTGGGGGGGAGTGGATGGCCGTGGGGGAGCGGATGGCCGGGGTGAGCGCACGCCCCCGGGAGTGAGCGGATGCCGGGGGCGGTGGAAGCCGGATTCCGACGGATCGCGACTGCACGGTTCGAACCCTTCGTGGGCGCGGCTGACCGGGGAAATCCCCGCCAGCGGCCACAATCTGAAGCCATGACTACAGGTGGCACCGACCAGACGATCGGTAGACGACTGCGGGTCGTCTGGCTGGTGCTCACCCGGTCGATCTCAGAGTTCCTGCGCGACCGCGGACCCGACCTCGCAGGGTCCCTCACCTATTACGGAGTGCTCTCGCTGTTCCCGGCGATCCTGGTGGTGATCTCGCTGCTCGGCGTGTTCGGCCAGGGCGCTCGGACCGTCGACGCTGTCATGGAGATGCTCTCGGATGTGGCCCCGGCGGAGATCCTGGACCCGATCCGCGGTCCGGTCGAGTCACTGGTCACGACGCCCACCGCGGGGATGGCGCTGGTGGTGGGTACGTCCGTCGCGTTGTGGTCGTCGTCGCGATACGTCTGGGCGCTCGGCCGGGCGATGAACCGCGTGTTCGACGTCGAGGAGGGACGTCCGCTCTGGCGCGTTCTGCCGGCGGGGCTGGGGCTCACGGCAGTGCTCATCGTGCTGGTCGCGTTCGGAGGGCTGGCGCTCGTGTTCACCGGTCCGGTGGCGGCGACGGTCGGCGGATGGATCGGGCTGGGACGGACTGCTGTGGCGGTGTGGGAGGTAGCGATGTGGCCGGGCGCGCTGCTGGCTGCGATCATCGCGCTGGCCATGCTGTACCGGTTCGCCCCCAATATCTCCGGCAGGCGATTCCACTGGGTCTCGCTCGGTGCTGCCGCCGCCCTGGCGATCATCGGCGTGGCCACGGCGGGCTTCAGCTTCTTCGTGGTGAACTTCAGCAACTTCAACGAGGTGTACGGCTCTCTCGCGGGTGTGATCGTGTTCCTGCTGTGGCTGTGGCTGGTCAACATCGCGGTGGTCTACGGTGCCCGCCTGGATGCCGAGGTGCTCCGGGTGCGACAGCTGCGGGCGGGGATTCCGGCGGCGGAGTCGATCCGCGTCACCCCTCGTGACACCCGAGCGCTCGTCGCGCGTGAGCGGCGGCGGGCCAGAATGCTGGAGGAATACCGCGGGATGCTGCGTGAGCCCGCCGGAGCACAGGGCGATGTCGAAGCCGGGCCCACCCCCGACCGTGACGCGACCACCGACTGCGAACCACAGACCGGCCCGGGTCGGGGGATCGGGGTGGACGGTTTGCAGCGGTAGGGTTGTGGCCATGCGCCTCGTCGTCACCGGGGGAGCCGGATTCATCGGCGCCAACTTCGTCCGCACCGTCGTCCGCGAGTACCCGTCGGCCCGTGTCACCGTGCTCGACTCCATGACCTATGCCGCAAATCGTGCGAGTCTCACCGACCTGCTGGACGGCGCCGGCCTCGCCACCGCAGGCCTCGTCGAGTTGGTGGAGGCGGACTGCGCGGACGCGGCCGTCACCGAGCGGCTGGTCGCCGAGCTCACCGGCCCGGACGATGCAGTGGTGCACTTCGCGGCCGAGAGCCACAACGACAACTCGCTGGCCACGCCGTGGCCGTTCGTGCACTCCAACATCGTGGGCACCTACACGGTTCTCGAGGCGTGCCGCCGCCACGACGTCCGCCTGCACCACGTCTCGACCGACGAGGTGTACGGGGACCTGGAGCTGGACGAGGAGGCCAAGTTCACCCCGGCCACGGCCTACAACCCGTCGAGCCCGTACTCGGCCACCAAGGCCGGTGCCGACATGCTCGTTCGGGCCTGGGTCCGCAGCTTCGGGGTGCGGGCCACCATCAGCAACTGCTCCAACAACTACGGGCCGTACCAGCACGTGGAGAAGTTCATCCCGCGGCAGATCACCAACATCCTCGACGGTCGTCGCCCCCGCCTCTACGGGAGCGGAGCCAACGTGCGGGACTGGATTCACGTCGACGACCACAACTCGGCCGTGCTGCGGATCCTCGCCGATGGCGAACTCGGCCGCACCTACCTTATCGGCGCCGACGGCGAACAGTCGAACCTCCAGGTCATGCAGACGATCTGTGAACTGATGGGCGTCGCCGGCGCGGACGGCGATCCCGGATTCGACCACGTCACCGACCGCCCCGGACACGACCTGCGGTACGCGATCGACGCGAGTGCCACCCGGGAGGAGCTGGGCTGGGAGCCCCGGCACACCGATCTGCGCGCGGGGCTGCAGCAGACCATCGACTGGTACACGGCCAACCGCGACTGGTGGGAGCCGGTCAAGGACCGGGTCGAGGCCAGGTACGCGAGTACGGAGAAGGTCCTGTGAAGGGCATCGTCCTGGCCGGAGGCAGTGGTAGCCGGTTGCGGCCGCTGACGCTCGCCACGAGCAAGCAGCTCATGCCGGTGTACGACAAGCCGATGATCTACTACCCGCTCACCACGCTCATGCTGGCGGGGATCACCGACATCCTGGTCATCACCACGGCAGAAGACGCGCCCCAGTTCCGCCGCCTGCTCGGGGACGGCTCGCAGTTCGGGATCTCGCTGAGCTACGTCGAGCAGGCCGAGCCCAACGGGCTGGCGCAGGCGTTCGTGCTGGGAGCGGACCACATCGGCGACGAGCCGGTGGCGTTGATTCTGGGCGACAACATCTTCTACGGCCCCGGCATGGGCACGCAGCTGCGCCGGTTCTCGCAGATCGACGGCGGTGCGGTGTTCGCGTACCAGGTGTCGAACCCGCAGGAGTACGGGGTGATCGACTTCGACGCCCACGGCCGCGCGGTGAGCCTCGAGGAGAAGCCGGAGAATCCGGCGTCGGACTTCGCGGTCCCTGGACTCTACTTCTATAGTGCCGACGTGGTGGAGGTGGCGCGCGCACTGAAACCGTCGGCGCGCGGCGAGTACGAGATCACCGACGTCAACCGCTACTACCTCCGCGAGGGCCGACTGCAGGTGGAGGTGCTGCCGCGCGGCACCGCCTGGCTCGATACCGGCACGCATGATTCGCTGCTCGATGCGGGCAACTACGTGCGCACGATCGAGGACCGTCAGGGACTCAAGATCGGGTGCCCGGAGGAGGTGGCGTGGCGGATGGGATATATCGACGACGACGAGCTCACCGACAGCGCAAACCGGATCCTCTCCTCGGGGTACGGCTCTTACCTTCTCGAGATCCTCCGCCGCGAGAAGGGCAGGCGGTCGTGACGTCGGCCGCGGGCGGGGACGGCTCCGAACCGGCCGGCGCGGGTTCGAGCGAGCCCCGGGAGTCGAGCCCGGAAGGTCTGCC
>CAMNYG010000041.1 GCA_946570335.1 uncultured Dietzia sp.
CGGCCGGCCGCGTCGTTCCGGCGCCCAGGGCACCACGGCCACCAGCACCGAGACCGGCCGCGCCGGTTCCGCTGCCCCGGCCGAGGCGTCCGCAGAAAACAAGGAGGCCTGACCGTGCTGATTCCCAAGCGCGTCAAGCACCGCAAGCAGCATCACCCCGGCCGTAAGGGCGGGGCCAAGGGCGGCACCAAGGTGACGTTCGGTGACTACGGTATCCAGGCGCTCGAGCCGGCCTACATCACCAACCGGCAGATCGAGTCCGCTCGTATCGCCATCAACCGCCACATCAAGCGTGGCGGCAAGGTCTGGATCAACATCTACCCTGACCGCCCCCTGACGAAGAAGCCCGCCGAGGTGCGGATGGGTTCCGGTAAGGGATCCGTCGAGTGGTGGGTCGCCAACGTCAAGCCGGGACGCATTCTCTTCGAGATGTCGTACCCGAACGAGGAGACGGCTCGCGAGGCCCTGCGCCGCGCGCAGCACAAGCTCCCGTGCAAGACCCGCATCGTCACCCGGGAGGAGCAGTTCTGATGGCAAGTGGAATCACGGCCCCCGAGCTGCGCGAGCTCGACGCCGATGCACTGACCGAGCGCCTTCGCGAGGCCAAGGAAGAGCTTTTCAACCTGCGCTTCCAGATGGCCACCGGTCAGCTGACCAACAACCGTCGCCTGCGGGTCGTTCGTCACGACATCGCACGCATCTACACCGTCATCCGCGAGCGCGAGCTCGGGCTGTCGGCGGCGCCGGGTGATGCCAAGTGAGTGACAAGGAAGCAGTTGTGACTGAGTCAGGCGAGAGCGCGGAGCGCAACAGCCGCAAGGTGCGCATCGGGTACGTCGTTTCCGACAAGATGGCCAAGACCATCGTCGTCGAACTCGAGGACCGGGTGAAGCACTCCCTGTACGGCAAGATCATGCGTCGCACCGAGCGCGTGAAGGCCCACGACGAGACCAACACCGCCGGTGTCGGCGATCGCGTGCGGATCATGGAGACCCGCCCGATCTCCGCTGACAAGCGGTTCCGCCTCGTTGAGGTTCTGGAGCGGGCCAAGTAGGTCCCTCTCCAGGCAATCCGGCAGGCCCGGCCCCGACGATCTCGGGGCCGGGCCTGCCGGCATTTCGGAGGTGTGCAACGGTTCTGCGGAACTGTGAGGGCACCGGTGGATTCCCGTATCACCTCGGTGTATTAGTACTCTGTTAGCTGTTCGGTCGTCCGAAGATCATCTACAGGAGCGGTATATGTCTATCCAGTCGCCCTCAATCCGTGGCGTCAACAGCCGCCCGGTCGCAGGACGCACCACCCGTGTGACGACGGCGGCCGTGGCTGCTGTCGCGCTGGCCATGTCCGTTCCTTCCGTTGCCGCGGCGCAGAGTGCGGGGCAGAGCTCACTGGATCCCGGGTCGCTGGCCCCGAGTGTCGCGCCGGGAAGTCTGTTCGGCGCGCCGTCGTTGAGTATTGCCGCCTCCACACAAATCGGCGCGCCGATTCCTCTCACCGCGATGTTGGGCTCACTGGCGGCGGTCGGATCCACGGAGTTCGACAGGCCCGGCGGCTCCTCGGGGACTGGCGCCACCCCGGTCGCCGGGCGGGATCCGTCCATCACCGACTCGACCGTCCGCGACATCGCGCCCCTGTGGCCTGCGTCCACCGCCGACGTTGACCGGCGTGCCGAGGTCTGGACGGTGACGTCCGCGTCGATGCAGCGGGAGGTGCGCGTGGAGGTCTACCGTGCGCCTGCCGGCGTCGACGCGCCGAACATGTATTTCCTCGACGGGGTCGGCAGCGAGTCTCCCTCCGGATGGAGCGGGGGTATGGGCTGGGGCGATCCCGAGATTCGGAATCGGCATGTCAACGTCATCGCCCCGACCGGCGGGCCGTCGTCGATGTGGGCGGACTGGGCGGAGGACGACCCGATCCTCGGGCGCAACAAGTGGGAGACATTCCTGACGCAGGAGCTGCCGGGGCTGCTGAAGGTCGGACTCGACGGCGTCTCCGAGCCGCTGCCGCACAACGGCTCCTGGGGTGTCCTGGGCGTGTCGATGGGGGCGTCCTCGGCTCTGCATCTCGCGAATACCTTCGACATGTTCGGTGCCGCCGCCGGTGTGAGCGGGGCCTATTCGACCACCGATGAGCTCGGCTACCAGTATGCGCGGCTGACGGTGGCCGCCCGTGGCGGCGACGCCACCAACATGTGGGGGCCACGCGGATCGCAACTGTGGCAGGACCACGACACGGTCGCGGACCCGTCAGGACTCGCTGGCAAATCCGTCTATCTCAGCGCGGCGACCGGCCTGGTGGGCTCCAGCGAGCTCGGGCGTTTCGGGAGCAATGAGATGGTTCTGCTGGACGGACACATCCTGGAGAAGGGCTCCTATGAGAGCACCCGTGCGCTTGAGGCTGCGCTCGCCTCGGTGTCCGGGGTGGATCTGAAGACCACCTACATCCCCACCGGGATCCACAATTGGCCCGTCTTCGTGCCGCAGATGCTTCCCGGAACCGACCACATCCTCGCGGGTCTGAAGCCCGCCACCCGCAACGGCAAGCAGACGTCCGGCGCGGTGGGGGAGAGGGCCGGCGGTTCTTCGGCTTCCAGCGCCTCCCCGGGCGGCTCGCTGGGATCGAGCGGCTCGGCGGGAGGCACGGGTTCGCTCGGGTCGAGCGGTAGCTGATCCGGATTTGGGCTGATGAGGCCCTGCACCCTACACTGGAGCAGTTGCCCGAGCGGCGCGCGTTCACGCGTGTCCGACGGGCGGCATGACCGCGTGTGTCGGGTCGGTATCCGGCACACAGAGAACAGACCTGGTCAGGAGAACCATGATCCAGCAGGAGTCGCGGCTGAAGGTCGCCGACAACACGGGTGCCAAGGAGATTCTCTGCATCCGCGTTCTCGGTGGATCCAAGCGCCGCTACGCGGGCGTGGGTGACATCATCGTCGCCAGCGTCAAGGACGCCATCCCCGGTGGCAACGTCAAGAAGGGTGAGATCGTCAAGGCGGTCATCGTGCGCACCGTCAAGGAGCGCCGCCGTCCGGACGGCTCGTACATCAAGTTCGACGAGAACGCCGCAGTCATCATCAAGAACGACAACGACCCGCGTGGAACGCGCATCTTCGGCCCCGTCGGCCGTGAGCTGCGCGACAAGAAGTTCATGCGCATCGTCTCGCTGGCTCCGGAGGTGCTGTAGTCATGAAGGTCCACAAGGGAGACACGGTTCTCGTCATCTCCGGCAAGGACAAGGGTGCCAAGGGCAAGGTCATCCAGGCCTTCCCGGCGCAGGAGAAGGTCCTCGTCGAGGGCGTCAACCGCATCAAGAAGCACACCTCCAACTCGGCTGCCGAGCGTGGTGCCTCCTCCGGTGGCATCGTCACCCAGGAGGCCCCGATCCACGTGTCGAACGTGATGGTCGTGGACGCCGATGGCACCCCGACCCGGGTCGGAATCCGAACTGACGAGAACGGCAAGCGTGTCCGCGTCTCACGTAAGACCGGGAAGGACCTGTGACCATGGCTGATACCGCTCTTCCCGCCGGTTACACCCCGCGACTCAAGGCCAAGTACCGCAACGAGATCAAGCAGGCGCTGGGCGAGACGTTCCAGTACGAGAACGTCATGCAGGTCCCCGGTGTCGTCAAGGTCGTCGTCAACATGGGTGTCGGCGACGCCGCCCGTGACTCGAAGCTGATCAACGGTGCGATCTCTGATCTCACTCAGATCACCGGCCAGAAGCCCGAGGTTCGTCGCGCGCGCAAGTCGATCGCGCAGTTCAAGTTGCGCGAGGGGATGCCCATCGGCGCCCGCGTCACCCTGCGCGGCGACCGCATGTGGGAGTTCCTGGACCGCCTGACCACCGTCGCACTGCCCCGTATCCGCGACTTCCGCGGGCTGTCGGGCAAGCAGTTCGACGGTCACGGAAACTACACGTTCGGTCTCAACGAGCAGACCATGTTCTACGAGATCAACGTCGACAAGGTCGACCGCCCGCGCGGTATGGACATCACGGTCGTCACCTCGGCGACCAACGACGAAGAGGGCCGCGCGCTGCTGAAGCAGCTCGGCTTCCCCTTCAAGGAGGACTGACCTCTTCCCGGCCGGACCGGCCGTCCTCGCCGGGGCTCCGCGCGCAGCGGAACCCCGGCGACGGGCAGACGGCCCAGTCGTCTGGTCGCCCCCGATGAGAAGAGCATCGGTGGCGGCGGGGCACACGGAATCCCCAAGGGGTACCGGAGATCCCATACAAGAGAACATTCGCACTCTTCGTGATAGGCCCACGACGTCAGCTGCCCGGCCCACAGGCCGGAGCACACGACGTGTTGCATGGGAACCGTTACGAGAAAGGAACATGGTCAATCCATGTCGATGACCGATCCCATCGCGGACATGCTGACGCGTGTGCGTAACGCCAACTCGGCGTTCCACGAGTCAGTCTCCATGCCGCATTCCAATCTCAAGAGCAACATCGCGGCGATCCTCAAGCAGGAGGGCTACATCGCCGACTACGCCGTCGCTGACGCCGAGGTGGGCAAGAAGCTCACCATCGACCTCAAGTACGGCCCGTCCCGCCAGCGGAGCATCCAGGGCATCAAGCGCATCTCGAAGCCGGGTCTGCGCGTGTACGCCAAGTCGACCGAGCTGCCCAAGGTCCTCGGCGGCCTGGGAGTCGCGATCATCTCGACCTCCCAGGGACTGCTCACCGACCGTCAGGCGAACAACAAGAAGGTGGGCGGGGAAGTCCTCGCCTACGTCTGGTAAGGGGGCGAGAAATGTCACGTATCGGCAAGGCTCCGATCACCGTCCCGTCCGGTGTCGACATCAAGGTCGACGGCCAGACCGTTACGGTCAAGGGCCCCAAGGGTGAGCTCACCCAGGTGCTGCCCGACCCCATCACGGTGACGCTCGAGGAGGGCACCCTCACGGTTGTCCGTCCCGACGATCACCGCGACAACCGCTCCCTGCACGGCCTGTCGCGGTCGCTCGTCAACAACATGGTTGTGGGCGTCACCGAGGGCTACAAGCAGGACATGGAGATCTTCGGCGTCGGTTACCGCGTAGTGGCCAAGGGCAAGGACCTCGAGTTCGCGCTCGGCTATTCGCACCCGGTGCCGGTCGCCGCCCCCGAGGGCATCACCTTCGCGGTTGACGGTGCGACCAAGTTCTCGATCTCCGGAATCGACAAGCAGCAGGTGGGCCAGGTCGCCGCCAACATCAAGCGGCTGCGGAAGCACGACCCGTACAAGGGTAAGGGCATCCGCTACGCGGGCGAGCAGGTCCGTCGCAAGGTCGGAAAGACGGGTAAGTGATCATGAGCAGCACCAAGAAGCGTTCCCCACTGGGAACCGACACCTCGACCGCTCGTCGGGAAGGTCGGGCCCGGCGCCACTACCGCCTCCGCAAGAAGGTCTCCGGTACGCCGTCGCGTCCGCGGTTGGTCGTGAACCGGTCCTCGCGTCACATCCACGCCCAGATCATCGACGACCTCGCGGGCCGCACCCTGGCCGCCGCGTCGTCGATCGAGGCCGATGTGCGCGCCGTCGAGGGCGACAAGAAGGCCCGCAGCGCGAAGGTCGGCCAGCTCCTGGCCGAGCGCGCCAAGGCTGCCGGCATCGACGCCGTCGTGTTCGACCGTGGTGGCAACAAGTACCACGGCCGGATCGCGTCGCTCGCCGACGCCGCCCGCTCCGGTGGACTGGAGTTCTGATGATCAACACCACTGCACTGACCGCTAATGGAAGGACTGTCTGATGCCGGGACGTCAGCGTCGTGACGGCGGAAGCAACGGGCCCGCCGCAGACAACAAGAACACAGGCGACAACGTCCAGGGCCGCGACCGCGGCCGTGGTCGGGGCCGCGACGACCGTCGGGGACGCGACGAGGAGAAGTCGCAGTACATCGAGCGCGTCGTCACCATCAACCGCGTCTCCAAGGTCGTGAAGGGTGGTCGTCGCTTCAGCTTCACCGCCCTCGTGATCCTCGGTGACGGCAACGGCATGGTCGGAGTCGGCTACGGCAAGGCCAAGGAGGTGCCGGCGGCGATCCAGAAGGGTGCCGAGGAGGCCCGGAAGAACTTCTTCCGCGTCCCGCTCATCGGCTCCACGATCCCGCACCCCATCCAGGGTGAGGAGGCCGCCGGTGTCGTCATGCTCCGTCCGGCCTCGCCGGGTACCGGAGTCATCGCCGGTGGTGCGGCTCGTGCCGTGCTGGAGTGCGCCGGCGTCAACGACATCCTGTGCAAGTCGCTGGGGTCGGACAACGCCATCAACGTCGTGCACGCCACCGTGGCCGCGCTCAAGGGTCTGCATCGTCCGGAGGAGGTCGCGGCTCGCCGTGGACTTCCGATCGAGGACGTCGCGCCCGCGGGCATGCTCCGCGCTCGTGCCGGACAGGGGGCTTAGATCATGGCCAACCTCAAGATCACCCAGGTCCGTGGGACCATCGGGACCAAGAAGAACCAGCGGGACTCCCTGCGTACGCTCGGCCTCAAGGGCATCCGGAAGTCGGTCGTGCGTGAGGACAACGCGCAGACCCGGGGTCTCATCAACGTCGTGAACCACCTCGTCGTGGTCGAAGAGACGGAGTGAGCATGACCATCAAGTTGCACCACCTGCGCCCGGCGCCCGGTGCCCACACCGACAAGACCCGTGTGGGTCGCGGTGAGGGCTCCAAGGGTAAGACCGCCGGTCGCGGCACCAAGGGCACCAAGGCCCGTAAGAACGTCCCCGCGGCGTTCGAGGGCGGCCAGATGCCGATCCACATGCGTCTTCCGAAGCTCAAGGGCTTCAAGAACCGCAACAAGGTCGTCTTCCAGGTCGTCAACGTGGCCGATATCCAGCGGCTGTTCCCCAACGGAGGCCAGGTCGGCGTCGCCGATCTCGTCGCCGCGGGCGCCGTTCGCAAGAACGAGCCGGTCAAGGTTCTCGGGGACGGAGAGATCTCCGTTTCCGTGACCGTGTCCGTCGACAAGGTTTCCGCATCGGCCAAGAGCAAGATCGAGGCCGCCGGCGGAAGCGTGTCGGAGGCCGGGGCCTGATTCCCCACCCGGTCCACACCAGGGCCGGCGATGGGCGCAGGGGCCGGGTCCGAGAGTCTCGGATCCGGCCCCTGCGTTCGTCTTGATAGAGTTTTCCCGTTGTGCGTTTCGGGGCCGCGACCGTTCACGGCGGAGCGCCCCGCCGCATCAGATCTCGACGACAGGCGGCCGTGGGCCGTCCATGACCAGGAGGACATGTGCTCACCGCACTCGCGTCCGCGATCAAGGACAGTGACCTGAGGAAGAAGATATTCTTCACCCTCGGGATCATCATCCTGTACCGGATCGGCGCACAGATCCCGTCGCCCGGCGTCGACTACCCCAAGCTCCGTGGGCTGCTCGACACGGCGATGACCGGAGACAACGCGCAGCTGTACTCGCTGGTCAATCTGTTCTCGGGTGGTGCGCTCCTGCAGTTGTCGGTCTTCGCGATCGGCATCATGCCGTACATCACGGCGAGCATCATCGTGCAGTTGCTCACGGTTGTCATCCCGCACTTCGAGCAACTCAAGAAGGAAGGGCAGTCCGGCCAGGCCAAGATGACGCAGTACACGCGTTATCTCACGATCGCCCTGGCGATTCTGCAGTCCGCCGGCATCGTCGCGCTCGCCGACCGTGGACAGCTTCTCGGGAACGGCCAGTCGGTTCTGATGGACAACGACATCCTCACCCTGGTCACGATTGTGATCGTCATGACCGCCGGCGCCGCGCTGGTCATGTGGTTCGGTGAGCTGATCACCGACCGTGGTGTCGGCAACGGCATGTCCCTGCTGATCTTCGCCGGTATCGCCTCGCGCATCCCCGCCGAGGGCGTGAACATCTACCAGAACTCGTCGACCATGAAGTTCGCGGCAGTGATGTTCGCGGTCGTGCTGATTGTCGTCGCCGTGGTCTTCGTCGAGCAGGGTCAGCGTCGCATCCCGGTCCAGTACGCCAAGCGCATGGTCGGACGCCGGCAGTACGGCGGCACCTCCACCTACCTCCCGCTCAAGGTCAACCAGGCCGGCGTCATCCCGGTCATCTTCGCGTCCTCGTTGATGTACGTCCCGATCCTCATCACCCAGCTCATCGAGGGGCCGGAGGGGGCCGGAGACGGCTTCTGGCAACGCTATGTGATGCAGTACCTGCAGAACCCCTCGAGCTGGGGCTACATCGTTCTGTACTTCGCACTGATCATCTTCTTCTCGTACTTCTATGTCGCCATCCAGTTCGACCCCATGGAGCAGGCGGAGAACATGAAGAAGTACGGCGGCTTCATCCCGGGCATCCGTCCGGGACGTCCGACCGCCGAGTACCTGGGCTACGTGCTCAACCGCATCCTTCTGTTCGGTTCGCTGTACCTCGGCCTGATCGCCGTGCTCCCGAACATCTTCCTGGACATGGGCAGCGGGGGTGGAGATCTCCAGAACA
>CAMNYG010000042.1 GCA_946570335.1 uncultured Dietzia sp.
ATCTGGCCCGGGGTGAAGTCTTCGGCGTAGACGGACGGACTTGGGGGAGTGGCGTTCACAGTGACCTGGCTACGAGCAGCTTCATGATCTCGTTGGTGCCGCCGTAGATCCGCTGCACGCGGGAGGCGGTGTACATCTGGGCGATGGGGTACTCCATCATGTAGCCGTAGCCACCGAACAGCTGTAGGCACTTGTCCACCACGCGGCACTGCATGTCGGTGGCCCACAGCTTGATCATCGAGGCGCCGGCGGCGTCGAGGGTGCCGTCGATCTGGCGGCGGATGCCGTCGTCGATCAGCGCCTTGCCGGCGTAGACGTCGGCCTTGCACTCGGCTAGTACGAACTGGGTGTTCTGGAAGTCCAGGAGTTTCTTGCCGAACGCATCGCGCTCTTTGACGTACCGGATGGTCTCGATCACCGCGGCCTCGGCCACTGCCACGCCGGCGACTCCGATGATGAGTCGCTCCCGCGGCAACTGGGTCATGAGTTCGGCGAAGCCGGAGCCCTCCTCGCCAAGGATGTTCTCCACCGGTACCCGCATGTCGTCAAAGAAGAGTTCGCGGGTGTCCCATCCGTGCATGCCGATCTTCTCGAGGACGGCGCCGCGGGAGAAGCCCGCGACGTTATTGTCGACCTCGGCGACTAGTAGGGAGATGCCCTTGCCGCCGGCCGCTGGATCGGTCTTGGCCACGATGACAACCAAGTCGCAGTGGGTGCCGTTGGAGATGAAGGTCTTGGCGCCGTTGACCACGTAGTGGTCGCCGTCGCGGATCGCTGTGGTCTTGACGTTCTGCAGGTCTGAGCCGGTACCAGGCTCGGTCATGGCGACGGCCACCACTTTCTCGCCGGAGGCGAGCCCGGGTAGCCAGCGGCGCTTTTGCTCCTCGGTCCCGTAGGCGTTGATGTAGTGGCTGACGATCGTGGAGTGCACGGTGAAGCCGAACGCGCTGTCGTGCGCGTACGCCAGTTCCTGGGCCACTACAGCCTCGTGGCCGAAGTCGCCTCCCCCGCCGCCGTCCTTTTCGGCGATGTCGGTGAGCAGTAGGCCTGCCGCTCCGGCTCTGTTCCAGAGTTCGCGGTCGACGTGGCCCTGCCGGGCCCAGTCCGCCTGGCGGGGGGTGACTTCTCTGGCGAAGAAGGCGCGGGCGTGGTCCCGTAGCAACTCGTGGGACTCGGTTTGCCAGGTGGGGCGGTGGTCGGGGAACAGGGTGGTGGTCATGATCTTGTCCTTGTCGGGCCGGGTCAGCGGCCGGTGAAGTTCGGCGAACGCTTGGCCACGAAGGCGGCCTGGCCCTCGTGGCTGTCGTCTGAGGCGAGTGAATAGACGAAGTTGCGCTTTTCGTGCTCGAGCCCTGCGGCTATCGACCCGGTCTGCGCGGCCAGGGCGGCGTCTTTGGCCAGGGCCACGGCCAGCGGGGAATTAGCCGAGATCCGCTGCGCCAGGGCGATCGCCTGTTCGACGACCTCGTCGTCGTCGACCACCTTTCCCACCAGGCCGAGGGTGGCGGCCTCGGTCCCGGTGACCAGGTCGCCGCTGAGCAGCAGTGCCATGGCGCGAGGTTTGCCGAGCGCCCGGATGAGTCGTTGGGTGCCGCCGCCGCCGGGGATGACGCCGAGCTTGACCTCGGGTAATCCAAGGCGGGCACCCTGGCCGACGATGCTGGTGTCGCAGGCCAGGACGAGTTCGAGCCCGCCCCCCAGGGCCAGGCCCTCGACGGCTGCGATCACCGGTTTGGGGAAGTTCTCCAGGTCGGCCCATAGAGTCCCCCCGGAGGCCCGCCGCTGCCCGATCAACGGATCGGCCCGCAGGGCGTCGAACGCGGTGATGTCTGCTCCAGCGCAGAACACGCCGCTCGCGCCGGCCAAAACTATGGCGCGCACGGAGTCATCGGTCCGCAGCTCGGCTAGGTGCCTGTTCAAGGCTGCGAACACCGCGGCGTTCAGTGCATTCCGGGCCTCGGGTCGGTTGATGCGCAGGATCGCGACGGCTCCGCGTCGTTCGCTGCGCACCACATCATCGTGTCCGCTCCGGTTGTTCATTCCTCGGCTCCCCGGTAGAGATCGGCGTGGTCGGTGCGTAGCGTCTTTTTGTCCAACTTGCCGACGCTGGTGCGCGGCAGCGCGTCGGCGAAGATGACGATGTCGGGCAGTTGCCACTTGGCGAACTTGTCTTCCAACACGGCGTGGATGTCGTCGACGTCAAGATCGGCACCGTCTTCTTGGACGACGATCGCAACCGGGCGCTCTTGCCACTTGGGATGCTCGATCCCCACCACGGCGGCTTCGCGGACCTGTGGGTGGGCGACGATCGCGTTTTCCATGTCGATCGAGGAGATCCATTCGCCGCCGCTTTTGACCACGTCCTTGATGCGGTCGGTCAGCTTGAGGTAGCCGTCGGGGCGGATCGTGCCGGCATCGCCGCTGCGCCACCACCCATCGGCGAACGCGCCGCCTTTGTCTTCCATCTTGTGGTAGCGCTCGATGATCCACGGGCCGCGCATGAGCACCTCGCCCTGGGAGACACCGTCGTGGGGTAGTTCGGTTCCGTCCGGTCCGACGACCTTGATGTCGATCCCGTTGACCAGCAGACCCTGGGCCCGCTTGAGATCCCACTTCTCCTTCTCACTGAGCACGTCCCGCAGCGTGTGCTTCAGGCCTGCGTTGACGGTGACCAGCGGAGTGGTCTCCGTGGCGCCGTAGGCGTGGATGATGTCGGCGCCGGTGAGGTCATGGAAGCCGCGCATGAGCGTGAGCGACGGTTCGGTCGCCCCGGACAGCAGACGGGCGCGGCTGAAGTCCGGGCGCGTCTTGAGTGTGCGGATGTAGTCGAGCATCGGCTCGAAGATCGCGGGGGCACCGTTGGCTACGGTGACGGACTCGGAGATCATCGCGTCAACCAGCACAGAGGTGTCCTCGGCCGTATACCGTCCGGGCAGCACGACCTTGGCGGCCGAGTAGATGGCCGACTGCGGCAGTCCCCAGCCCTGGCCGTGGAACATCGGGGTGATGACCATGACGGTGTCGTCGTCGCCCATCTTCAACTGCGCTGCCTCGGCAAGAGTGTGGAGGTAGATCCCGCGATGGGAGTAGTACACGCCCTTGGGGCGGCCGGTGGTGCCGGTGGTGTAGCACGCGCTGTACGCCGAGGTTTCGTCGATCATCGGCCAGTCGAAGGTCGATTCCGCGGCCGTCAGCGCGTCTTCCCAGTGGACGACCCCGGGCAGGGTGGTGGAGATCTCCGAGAGTGGCTTGTCCGTCATGACCACCCAGGTCTTCACCCCGACACCCTGCTCGACCAGCGCCTCGGCCACGGGCAGCAGGGACTCGTCGACCAGCACGATCGAGGCTTCGGCGTGGTCGGTGACATAGGCCAGGTCCACCGGGGCGAGCCGCAGGTTCATCTGCAGCATCACCGATGCGATACCGGGAATCGCCCAGTACAGCTCCATATGGCGTTTGGAGTTCCAATCCAGGATTCCCACCACCGTTCCGGGGCCGGCCCCCAGCCCGGTGAGCGCGTGGGCTGACTTCCCGACCCGCTCGAACATGTCTGCGTAGGTGTAGCGGTCCCAGCCCCCGTCGATGGTGCGGAATACGATCTCCTGCTCGGGGTAGGTCCGGGCGGAGTGCCGCAGCAGGGTGGTGGTGTTGAGCTGGTAACTGTCACCGTGTGTCGACGGCAGACCGGTGACGATGGGGTGGGACGTCATGTTGGTGCTCCTGAAGTGGGGTTGGGACGGTGGCTGGGACGGAGGGGGCTCGTCAGAGGCGTTCGATGATGGTGGTGTTAGCGGTGCCGTGGGCTTCGCAGATGGTCTGTAGCCCGTATCGGCTGCCGGTGCGTTCGAGTTCGGTCAGCAGGTCCGTCATCATGCGGGCGCCGGTGGATCCGAGGGGGTGGCCGACAGCCACCGAGCCGCCGTTGACGTTGAGTTTGTCGTCGGGGACGCCGAACTCTTTTTGGAACATCAGCGGTACTCCCGCGAACGCTTCGTTGACCTCGAACAGGTCGATATCGTCCACCGTGAGCCCCGACCGGTCCAGGGCCTTGCGGGTGGACTCGAGGATTGCGGTGAACTGGATGATCGGATCGGCCGCGGCGACCGCGTGGACCACGAAGCGGGCGCGGGGGGTGAGCCCGTGGGCCTCGGCGAACTCGCGGTCGGCGATGAGTAGTGCGGCGGCGCCGTCGCTGAGCTGGGAGGAGTTGGCTGCGGTGGTCTTGCCGTCTTCGGCGAACACCGCCCGCAGGGACGCCATCTTCTCTGGGTCGAGCTCGGCCCGGATCCCCTCATCCGCGGTCACGGGCTCGCTGGAGTCATCGAGCGGGTCGCGGCGCAGCGGAACCAGCTGGGTCTCGAAGCGGCCGTCGCGGGTGGCAGCCAGCGCCCGCTCGTGGCTCCGGCGGCTGAAGGCGTCGAGTTCCTCCCGGCTGAGGTCGAAGCGGGTGTTCATCAGCTCACTGGACGGGCCTTGAACCAGCAGTCCGCCGTCGTAGCGGGCCAGTTCGCGGGGGGAGTATTGCGGGCCTAGCGGGGCGCCGGGTTGTAATGAGGATGGCAGCGCCACCTGTGACATCGACTCCACGCCGCATGCGATGGCGAGGTCGTAGGACCCCGCCTCCACACCGTGGGCGGCAAATGCGACAGCTTGCTGCCCCGAGCCGCACTGTCGGTCCACGGTCACGGCCGGCACCGAATCGGGCAGGCCGGAGGAGAGCACCGCATGGCGAGCGATGTTGGAGCTCTGCTGGTCGTGCGTCATCACACAGCCAGCGATCACGTCGTCGATTTTCTCCGGCGCCACATCACTGCGGCGAACCAGTTCACTGAGGGTGGCCCCCAGCAGATCGGCGGGATGCCAGGCGGCCAGCGCCCCGCCGCGCTTGCCGACCGGGGTCCGGACGGCATCGACGATCACGGCCTCGCGGGTGGCTCGGGAACTACGGGGCTGGGGGGAGTCGGTCATGACTGGGTCCTTCCTCAAGGTGGTCAGGTGGTGGGCGCCGTGGGCGCGTGAGTGGTCTGCGCTGTGGCCGGGTGGGCATCGCGAACGGCGGTGAGCGGGATGTCGTGGCGCGCGGCCAGATCCTCCCAGTGGGCCGTGGTGTGCGCGGCGAAGGCGCGGGTGTAGGCGGCGGATGTGCCGTCGCAATCGAGTACTTCTCTGGTGCGGGCCTCGAAGTGCGGTTCGAGTGCCCCCAGGGCGACGTGGCCGTCGGCGGTGGCATAGATGTTGTAGGAGGGCAGAGCCCCGCCCAGTGGTGCTCCATTGCCAAACAGGCCGTGCCGGAGGGCAGCCGCGGAGTCGTACGCGGCCGCGTCGAGAGTGATGCGTTGATGTCCGCCGGAGTCGTGCTGTCCCCGGGCCAGCAGCAGGGCCAGGGCGGCCGAGATGGCCCGCTCCCCACCGACGGTGTCGGCGACCGGGACCAGCGGCAGGTGCGGCGGCCGGATGGTGCCGTATCTCGCCTGATATGTCAGGTCGTGGCCCGCGACCTCCTCGTCGGCGCCGTCGTAGCCCACGATCTCCACATGGCACAACCGCGGGTAGCGGTCGCTGAGATCGCCGAGGCCGAGTCGGCAGAACGCTGACGGGCGCATGGCGGTCACCAACACGTCCGCCGTATCGAGCAGCCTGGTCAGCTCCTCCAGGCCGCTACGACTCTTGAGGTCGGCCCGACGAACCTCCACCCCCTGTGTCAGTTCTGCGTACCAGGAGGGCGCGGCCACGGCCAAGGCGTCACCCACCGGCGGCTCCACTTTGATCACCGCTGCGCCGAGGTCACGAAGGCCTGCCACGGCCAGCGGACCGGGCAGGTTGGTAGCCAAAGAGACGACCTGTATGCCGGCCAGGGGTCGGAGCGATCGAAGACTCATTTCAGCGACTATACAAGTAGTCAGTAAACTTAGCCACTGTATAGCTTTAGCGATTGGCGCGTCCCCGTAGACTCGTTTGTCGACCGAAGGGAGACCGCGTGGACCGCCCCGCCCAGCACTCCGGCGACCAAGATCTCACCGCCAAAGCGCGAATCCGCAACGCCGCTCTCGAGCTTTACGCGGCCAACGGCGAGGACCGCACACCGATGCGGGCGGTCGCGGCCGCCGCCGGGGTTACCGTAGGGCTGGTGGTCCATCACTACGGGTCCAAAGACGGCCTCCGCGAGGCCGTGGAGCAGATCGTCGTGGAGCGTTTTGCGTCGGCCCTTGCTTCGGCGCCGACCGACGGGGCCGGCGAAGAAATCGCTCGCGTGCGGAACGAGGCTGTCTCGGAAATGCTGGTCAGAAACCCGGAGGTGGTCAACTACCTCCGCCGGGCGCTACTCGAACCCGGTGGTCAGCGGGGGCAACTGCTGGAGCGGCTCACCGAACTCACCCACCGGGAGGTCGTTGCGATGCGCGAGACCGGCGCGGCGTCGCGAGGTCGCGCCGACTCCGTCCAGGTGGTCGACGTGATCATCAACCAGATGGGCCGGCTGTTCCTGCAGCCGCTGGTGGATGCCGTCTGGACCCACCTCGGGACCTTTACCCACACCGAGGGGCGCAGCAAGCCCGAACTCGGCGTGAGCGTGTCCGGGGGAGGAGCTGTCGATCGTTCCCACGGGTCAGCCACCTGACTCGAGTTTCACTTTCACTGAACATCTGTACAAGCATCACGCTGGCGGTTACTGCTCCTGCTGTGTCCGGGGTCACATACCCGATCCCGGAGTCTTCAACACCTCAGGAGTCACAATGGCCACTCTCGGAGGCGCCCTCGCGCTCAATGCCCGCCGGCACCCGGACAAGACCGCACTGATCTTCGGCGAGAGCACCTACTCGTACGAGCAGCTCGCGGCCCGGATCAATCAGTATGCGCACGCGTTGGCGTCGCTCGGAGTCGGCAAGGGCGACAGGGTGGCACTGCTGAGCCCGAACTCCGACGCGTACATCCTGGGCCTGTACGGAGCGTTCCGACTGGGGGCCGTCGCCGTGCCTCTCAACCCTCGCGTGCCGGCCCGCGAACTTCGCTACCTGCTCGAGGACTCCGGTGCGACGGTGCTGCTGTACTCCGAGGGGCTCGCGGTGGTGGTGGCCGGCCTCGACGAACTCGATCCGCTGCCGTCCGCGCCGCAAAGTCTGGTGCTGGACGAGCCCGCCGCGCAGGGCATCGCGCGGCTCGCAGACACCATGCCGACCACCGCGCCGGAAGTGGAGGTCATCGAGGACGACGACTGCATTATCCTCTACACCTCGGGCACGACCGGGCGTCCCAAGGGAGCGTTGTTCGACCATCACCGCATGCTGTGGGTGGGGAACTCGGTTTCCGCACTCGGTATGAATATCTTCGACCGGAATCTGCACGTCGCGCCGATGTACCACTGCGCGGAGCTGGCCCTGTTCGTTATGTCAGGGTTCAGCCTGGGCACCACTCACGTGGTGCTGCCAGCGTTCGAGCCCAAGGCGGTCCTGGATGCGCTGGAGAAGCACCGCATCACCGTGTTCCTGGGCGTGCCCACCATGTACCAGATGCTGCTGCAGCACCCCGAGCTCGGCACGCGCGATCTGTCCGCGTGGCGGCTGGGCTTCTTCGGCGCCGCACCAATGCCGCCGAGCGCGGCGACCAGCTTGCTCGCCACCCTGCCGCACGTGCAGTTCTTCCAGCTGTGCGGCCAAACCGAAGGCGGCCCGACCGGCATCTTCCTCACTCCGGACGAAGTACGCGCCCGCCCAGATGCCACCGGACGGGCGTCCATCACTAACGCCGAGACGCGGATCGTCGACGACGAGGGCAACGACACCGCGGTCGGCGAGCCCGGGGAGATCATTTACCGAGGCGAGACCATCATGAAGGGCTACTGGAACAAGCCCGAGGCCACCGCCGATGCGCTCCGCGACGGCTGGCTGCACAGCGGCGACGTGGCGGTCCGGGACGCCGACGGGTTTATCACGATCGTTGATCGGATGAAGGACATGATCATCACGGGCGGGCGCAACGTGTACTCGGTGGAGGTCGAACAGGCCCTCGCCGGCCACCCGGACGTGGCCGATGTGGCGGTCGTCGGGCGGCCGGACGAGATGTTCGGGGAGAGCCTCATCGCCGTCGTCACCCCGGTCGAGGGCCGCGAGGTCACCTTGGAGTCGCTCCGTGAGTACGGATCCCAGTTCATTGCGGGTTACAAGCTTCCGCGCGAGCTCATCACCCGGCCCATTCCCCGTAACCCCTCGGGGAAGATTCTCAAGCACGTGCTGCGTGATGCAATCACGGAAGGCACAGTCGCCACCAGCTAACAATCGGATAGCTCGTTAGGCTCCTCTACCAAGCCACCTGCCATTTGGCCCGCTCTGGGAGAGGTCGAGTTCGCGAGATACTCGGCATCGCCTACTTGTCATAACGTCTGG
>CAMNYG010000043.1 GCA_946570335.1 uncultured Dietzia sp.
TGTTTTATGACATTCCCTTTCGACGACCGCTTGGCCGCCGCGTTATAGGTCAGGTCATCTGACCTGCGCCTGTTGAGTTCGTCCAGCCAGCTCATGAAACCTGCTTCTTTCGGGGGGTCAGTACCGGCTCTCCCTGGTTGGTGAACCGGACATTGAGACGTTTCGCCGTAGGGACCGCCACCCCGAGGGTCGACGCGTGCCCGATCCACCAGAGGCTTTCCCCGCTACGGCCGTCAGAGGTGACGACAATGCTTTCACGATAGTCGGCCGAGGCCGCCCTGAGTGCGGACTCGGCGTGCCCGGCGGCGAGGAGGCGAAAGTGTGTGAGCGCCAGGACCACGAGACGCTCGACATCGTCGAGTACCGCCTCGGACAGGTGTCGCCGCCGCACCGGCGGTGTGGGGGAGGAGGTGATCGGCCCGACCTTGCGGATGACGCGCCCCACTGGGGCCTCGGGGCGCGGGGGCGGCAGGCCCACCAGCCCGAGACCCTGGGGCCCCGGCCGCCGGGCGGCCGGGCGGCCGAAGACGAACTCGGCGTCGATCGGGGGCACTTCGATCATCGAGGGTGCGCCTTTGGTGTAGCACTCGGGGTTGGCAAGGATTTCCAGTCGCCGGTGCGTCTTGTCGGTGATGGGCCAGAAGGTCTGAATCATCGTGCGGCGGATCTGGTCCGGGGTCATCGTCGGGGTCAGGGTCACCACGCAGCGACTGCTCCAGTGCTCGGCGATGAGGTTGTCGCCGAGCGGCGACACGGTGATGGTCATGTCAGAGGGTCCTCCAGTTGATCTCCCCCGACTGGATGGCCCAGTCGGGGGTCGCGCCGTCCAGGGTCAGGCAGCCCTGGTTGAGCGCCGAGACCATGCCCACGACGGCGGCGCGGTCGGTGCTCACTGCGGGTCCCGCGCTGCCGCGCGAGGGGGAGAACGGGCGGTAGATGATTGTCGCGTCGTCCCTCCGGGACGGGTGGCACTGCTTCTCTGGAACGGTCACGGCGGAACTCCCTCTACTGGTTCTTGATCTGGTCGTCGAGGATTTGCCAGGTCAGTGAGTCGCGGGGGTACTGGTCCCGCAGGTCGTGCAGGGCCGCGATGCGCTCGCGCTTTTCGATGTCCTGGCGCAACTGGCGCCGGTCGGCGGCTGCCGCGAGTGCCTTGCCGACCCGGTAGGGCAGGTAGCCGACGGCGGCAATCAGGAGGAGGGCAAGCGCGATCGGCCAGAAGAAGATGGCCACAAAGGTCAGCGGCACCACTATCGGTGCCGCGTGGCTCCAGCCCTCCTCGTCGCTGTAGGCGGCGAAGCCGGAGGCGACCAAGGCGACGATGCCGAGGGTCCCCATGCCGACCAGGTGGATGATCGTGTCGATGCTCACGACTCGACCTCCCGTTCTGCCTCGCACCCCTCGCAGGGACACCACTCGTCAGAGCTGTTGTGGGTCACCACTGCAGCCCCGTCGGCGTCCCACCCGTGGCCGTAGGGGTCCATCGCCATGGTGGCGAACGAGTCACTGTCCAGGTAGGCCACCCGGACGTAGTAGCCGCGCCCGGGGCGCGGCTCGCCCAGGTATTTCCAGTAGAGGTTGTGACGGTGGACCGTGGTGCCGAAGATCGGGCTAATCCCCTCGAGCCACCTGGCCAGGCGCTCCTCCTGCTTCTCGGTCAGCGGGGGCCAGGTGCCGGTGCCCGGGGCGATCATGACGACACCTCGACCGAGTAGAAGTGCCACACGAACACGCCCCCGGCGGGGATGTCGGTGCCGATGTAGGTCGCCTCGTCGGGGACCGGGTGGCCGGTGCCGACCACTTGGATCTCCAGCGAGCGCTCCGGGGCGTCGGTGTCAACCTCGAACCACGCCTCGAGCGTGCCGCGCTCAGAGGAGATTGACAAGATGCGTCGCAGCCCCGGCGCGGTGATGGTCTGCTTCTCGGTCAGGGCGATGGGCTCGCGCCAGATGGTCTTCATGGCTGGCCACCAACTTCGGTATAGGCGGCCGCTTCGATCAGGTTCTTGGCATGAGCCCGGGCTTCGTTGGGGGTCAGGCGTGCGTAGTAGTCGTCCATCGTCATTACGACGACCCCTTCGCGCGGGTAGGCGGCGGCGTAGACCCAGTTGCCCTCCTCGGTGGTCTGCTTCCACTTCGAGGGCCGGGCCAGGGGGCTCATCAGGCCCTCCCGAAGTGCTGTGCGCGGGCCAGGTCCTTGCGCATCTGGACTTTGTGCAGCGCCTTTTCGAGCCGGGCGACCTCTGCCTGGTCGGCGCCGCGCTGCCGGGCCCGATCGAGGGCGATCTTGGCGTTCTTGAGGTCTTTGTCGACCTTGCTCTTGCTCATTGCATGGTCTCCTTCATCCAGTCGCGCAGGTGCGCCAGCACCTCGTGGTGGCCGATCCAGGGGTTCCAGGTCAGGTCCATGCCTTCTCCTTGTCGAGTGCTTTCTGAGGGTCCATCGGGCCCAGGTGGCTGTAGGCTGCCGTGCGGTCGACGAAGAAGCACGGGTCGCTGGGGTTTTTCAGATTCCGCCCCAGGGGTAGGCGCATGAGGTTGCCGAACTTCTTGCCGTCCATGGAGGACTGCTTGGGGAAGGTCTCCACAGCAAACGAGTCGGCCCAGGCTGGTCCGGAGTAGAGCTTGAAGAAGTTCTTGCCCCGGCTCAGCTCGAACTGTCCGCCCAGGATGGGTCCGGCGGCGTCGAGTGCGAGCTCGCAGCCCGCGCGCGCCTCGGCGACGTCCACCGGCTCGGTGTAGCCGTAGACGTGGATGCCCTTGTGGCCGGAGTAGGCGATCGCGGTATGTAGGCCGAGTTCGGTGCGGATACCGTAGGCCAGACCCTCGCCGACCGTGCGCAGCATGTACTTCACGAACCCCCGGCTCGGGTGTGTGCGGTCCAGCCACGCCTCGCGCGGGCGGTAGGCGATCTGCTGGCTGTGCGAGGCCATCCAGCGGTCCAGCTCCTCGCCGTGCAGGTCAGGGAACTGCTCCGGTAGCGGGTAGCGGGTCCAGGTGCCCTCTTCTTCCAGGTCGACGTCAAACGCCAGGACCCGTGTCAGTCCCCCCTGGTCGCTTGTGTAGTGCCCGATTGTCCGGTGCCCGTCCAGGTGTGCCTGGATGACCTCGACGGTGAGGTCTTCCTCGACGGGCCGGTAGGCGCCGGTGCTGGACTGCACCGCGTAGACATCGCGCCGTTGCACGTGCCGGTCCAAGATGAGTTGCGCCAGCGTGCTCATCCGATCCTCCAGAGGTCCGACATCGCGCCTATGAGCGCGAAGACGAAGATGGCCAGGATTACGTATCCCATGTTCCCCACTTCCTGTGTGACGTACACCAGGAACAGTACGCCTATAGATTGACGATGTCAATGGGTGAGGTTCACGCAGGGTCAGGTGTCGTATCATGACGGACATGACATCTTCCCGGACGACTCCTGAGCTGGTGTTCTCCGGCGCCATGAGCTACATCGACCAGATCGTGGCAGCTGGACATCGCTCAATCCTGGTCAATGCCCGTACCGAGAATATCTCCTCGGTGGACGCCCGTGCCTGGGCTCGCAGGACGATCGGTCGGGAGCTTGGCGACTTCACCCTCTACATCCGCCACCCCTCGCACATTGAGGAGTACATCTTCACCGATGGCAAGGGCACGTTGGCGACTCATCCGGTGTGGAACTATCGCGAGCAGGGCATCGACTCGCTGGTCCCCCTGCTGCGCGGGGAGTGGACCGGTCACCTGGCCTCGGATGAGATCGGCAACACCTGGCCGATCGGCCCAGAGAAGGGGCAGCAGGGCTACAAGCTGTTCCTGTTCAATCTGCCGCGAAGCCACTCCATGTCCTCGCGGATGCTGTCAAAGTTCTTCACCGACGCCTTGGCCTCGGACCTGGTCGTGCCGAAGGTGTACTACGACAGCGTCAAGGGGCTCGTCGGGGGGCTCAACTTCGGCGCTCCCGGGGTGGTTTACAACCCGAGCTACCCGTCCCGTCATCGGGACATCCTCACCGGTCAGGGTCGCCAGATCCAGGTCAAGGACCTCGACCAGTTGCGCCAGGCCAAGAACGTCCTGGCTGCGATCGGCTATACGCCCGAGGAGGTGGCGGACGCCAGTGTTGACGAGCTGACCATGATCAATATCCTCTCCGCCCGTTGGGCGGCGGAGAACTGGCACAAGGACGTGATGCCTGTGGGCCCAAAAGTCCGGGGCGCCGGGGCGTCGACGGTGACCGCCTGACGTGTTCGACTTGTACCCTGTGGCATAGGTGTGGCTACTACCATGAAGGGCAGGTGTGCGCAGTGAGGGGAACCGAGGGCAAGTCCCTGGCCAGTATGTTCGCCACACGCAACGCCTCTTCGATTGCCGAGGCTCTGCGTCAGACGGTCCAGAACCAGGCCGCCCTGGTCGACCGTGAGCTCGCCGAGCTCGAGAGGCTCGAGGAGGAGCCATGGGAGACCACTGGCGACCCCGAGGACGATGACGTCAATCAACTCAAGCGCCAGGAGATGATCGACCGCAAGCGTGAGCAGGTCATGCGTGACCACAACTCAGTGTTCACCAACGGCGCGAAGCTCTACAAGCTCGACGCCGCTCCGGGTGGCGTGAACATCCAGATCAACTCCTCCGGGGGCGGTCCGGTATCCGTGGAGTCCATGCGCGACAATCCGCGCGCCATCGCTGCCGAGGCGCAGCGTCAGCTCGCCGGGGAGTACGACACCGTTACCGCTGACATGCTCCACGAGCGTGTCGCGCAGATCCGGCAGGCCATCGAGTCTCCAGACGCCGTCGAAGGGGAAGTGTTATGAGGACTCTCGGCGTAGGTGTTGCGATTGTCGCCATCGTTGCCCTGCCGTACCTTGTCATCACGACCCTCCTCCTGCACGGTCCCGAGGTCTTCTCGTGAGCCTGACCGAGGCGCAGGAGATCCAGTGGCTGATCGACAACCCGTCCTTCGCCGAGCGCCCTGCCTCGATTCGCGAGTTCGTTGGCCCCAGGTACCTCAATCTTCAGGACAACATTCGCCCTGGCATCATGAAGGCCCTGGTGGACGTCTTTGGGGACCAGGTCAACGCTGGCACGATCTCGGTGAAACGTAAAGCTGTGTTCTCGGGCGCCATTGGCGTCGGCAAGACAACCTACGCCTCCATAGCCCTGTGCTATATGGTCCATTGGACCTACTGCCTGAAGGACCCGCAGAAGTTCTTCGACCTCATGCCCGGCTCGCGTATCGCCTTCATGATGATGTCCACCTCAGAGCGCCAGGCTAAGGAAGTTCTCTTCGGTGACGTCAAGGCGCGCATCGAGCACTCGCCATGGTTCCAGAAGTTCTGTCAGTACGACAGGGGCATCAAGAACCAGTTCCGCTTCGATAAGGACCTCTGGATCGTCCCTGGCGGCTCGGAGGAGACAAGGTTCGAGGGCTACAACGTGCTCGCGGCGATAGTTGACGAGGGCGACTCGCATAAGCAAACAGACCGTAAGGACTATGCCGAGGAGGGCTTTAATACCCTTTACTCTCGTATTGATTCCCGGTTCCCGGATACGGTCAATGACACCCATCGCGGCCTCATCATGGTTATCGGTCAGATGAAGTCAGCCACCGGCTTCATGAACAGGATCTTCGGCGAGTTCCAGGACGACCCCAATGGTTCGAGCTTCCGGCTGACCATCTGGGAGGCATTCGGCTGGCACAGGTATACCGAGAACCCCAAGGACGCCACGGACGGGCGTGAGACCGCGCCGCGCAAGAGCTTCGTCTACGACATCCAGCGCAAGAAGGTCATCTCCAAGGATGACGCGGTGGAGCGGGGCCTGGACTTCTCCGGCGCCGACACCGGGTATATCGAGGTCCCCACCACCTACCTCACAGCCTTCCGGCGCAACCCGGTCAAGGCGCTGCGGGACCTGGCGGGCATCCCGCCCCAGTCCACCGACCCCTTCATCGCGCTGCCCGAGCGGATCGACCGTTGTCAGGACCTGTGGCACGAGCGCTGTGGCGACGAGTCGCCGGTGACTGATTCACCGTCGAACCCACAGTTCAAGCCGTGGTTCCGGGCGCCAGACCAGATGAAGCGCGTCGCACACGTGGACATCGCCACCTCTGGTGACGGTGACGCCATGGGAATCGCCATAGCGCACATCCCTGGCATCGTTGAAGTCGACGGCGAGGAGAAGCCGCTCATCGTCTTCGACGCCCTCATGCGGATCCATGCCCCCTCCGGCTCGGAGATCATGCTCTCGGACATGCGGCGCATCCTCTACCGGCTGCGTGACGACCTCGGCTTCAACCTGAAGATGGTCACCTTCGACGGCTTCCAGTCCACCGACTCACTCCAGCTGCTGCGCAAGTCCCGGATTGCCACTGACTATGTCTCGGTCGACCGCAGCAAGCAGCCCTACGAGGACCTGCGCGAGGGTATCTACGACGAGCGCATCCTGTTCCCGCGCTACCTCACCGCACTCAATGAGGTCGACACCGACCTGATCAATATCGCCTACCAGGAGCTCAGCCAGCTCACCGACACCGGCCCGAAGGTCGACCACCCGCCCAAGAAATCAAAGGACGTCGCCGACGCCATGGCGGGCTGCGTGTCCACCCTCATGCAGATGCCGCAGTGGCGCCGGGGTGCGCCACTCATCCGGCGAAACAGCGACGCGGAGTCGGCCAGCGAGGTCATCTCTGACGAATGGACGATCGGCCAGGCGCTGGATAAGGCTGCCGTACCCTCCCCGCTGACCGAGCGGGTGCCGAGCTTTGATGAGTTCATCGGGCGCACGGACAAGCCCTCCCCGGGCATGGAGATGGTCGATCGGGGCAAGTCCTCGCTGCCGTTTGTCGGCTCTGCGGCGAGCGTACCGAGCGACCCCTTGAGTGGGATAGCCTGATCCTGACAGTTCGGTAGGCGCCCTCGTTGCACCCTGCTCCCTGGCCGCTGCCGACAGCGAAGGAAACCCTATGCTCCTGGGACCCAGTGGCGATCCGATCTCCAGTAAGCAGTTCGCTCGCCCGAAGAAGGACTCCCCCCTCGTCGGCGCTATCACCCCGACCTGGCAGGGGATGGATCAGGGGGTGATGAACCTCCCCGGTGGCGGACTCATTGAGTTCGACACCTCGCGTCTGACGCTGGGCGACTTCCGCCGGATGAGTGAGCACCCGCAGATCGCGTCGTCTCTACACATGCTGACGTTCATGATCCACCAGATCGACTGGCAGCTCATCGGCGGCGACGACAAGGTTCGTGAGCATTGCGCGGAGAACCTTGACCATATCTGGACCCAGCTCATCCGGTCCATGTCGGAGGCGTTCCGGTTCGGCTTCTCGGCCAACGCCCTCCAGTGGGAGAATCGACCTGGCAGCTCCCGGCTGTGGGTCAACCAGGTCAAGGACCTCATTCCGGAGCAGGTCGACATCCGCTGGAAGACGATCGACGGCGCGCCGCTGGAGAACGAGGACGGCACGCCGCTCATGGGTCCGAACGGCCGCCGCCAGCGCGCGAAGGTCCCCGTCTTCGACGGCATCCGGATCATGGGCGACCACTCGGTGCCGGTCAAGAACAGCTTTTGGTATGTTCTGCTGCGAAAAAACGGTGACATGCGGGGCACGAAGTTGCTGCGTACCGCGTTCCGCTCGTGGTACTTCCACAACCTCATCATGTTGTTCTCGAACAACTACTACGAACGCTTTGGCTCCCCGCTGCCGGTCGGCCGCGCGCCGTATGACGACCGGATCAATGTCGGCACCGCCGAGAACCCGCAGTACATGGCCGGAGCCCAGGTCATGATGAACGTCCTCGAGGGCGTCCGGAACCGCTCGGTGGTCGTGCTCCCCTCCTCGCGAACCTCGATGGGTCTCAATGACCGCCCCGAGCAGGACTATCAGCTCGAGTTCCTCGAGTCCTCGCTGCGCGGCGCCGAGTTCACCGACTACCTCAACTACCTCAACGAGGAGATGTCGATGGCGCTGTTCACGCCGCTTCTCCTCATGCGCACCGGCTCCAACGGCTCCTATGGCCAGTCGACCACTCACATGCAGATCTGGCAGCTCATGCTCAACGCTCTGGCTGCCGACCTCAAGGAGTACATCGACCGGTTCCTGCTTGCGCGGATGGCGCACGAGAACTTCGGGCCGAATGTCGAGGCGCCGCGTATCTCGTTCCGCAAGATGGGCAAGGCCCAGGCCGAGACGATGCGCGGCATCGTCATCGAGCTGCTGCGAGGCAACCTCGCGCGTGTGGACATCGACGAGCTCGGTGATCAGATCGGCCTGACCCTGGCCGAGGTTGAGCAGCTCACCGGCGAGGGGGCGGGCACCGATCCTGGCGACCCGGCGGCCGACCAGGCCGACGCCCTCAA
>CAMNYG010000044.1 GCA_946570335.1 uncultured Dietzia sp.
GCCCAGGCTCGTCGCGGCGGACGGCGGGTGACCGCGTTCGACGCCTGGAATCCGCCCGGTGCCGGCGTGCGGGTGCGCACCGGCGCCCACGTGAGGTGCGTGCGGTGGGCTTCCGGTGTGGTGGGTGGCCGGTGTGACGGTGTGGTCGTCGCCGGATCCGGGACCGACGACGACGAGGAGATCGCCGCTCGGGAGGTGATCCTGTGTGCAGGGGCGATCGGTTCGGCCGCCATTCTCACGGCGTCGGGGCTCGGCTCCCCGACCGGCCACCCGGTGGGCGATCGCGTGCAGGAGCATCCGGAGGTTCTCCTCGACATTCCCGAGGGTTTCGCCGGCGGGTTGTCAGCGGATTCCGCCGCCGGAGGCGAGTGGTCTGCGGGAGGCGACGCGTTGCCGCCCCTGCTCTCGCATGTCGTTCGACTCGACGTGCCAGGTGGTGGGGCGGACCGGCCGGAGGTGGAGGTGCGACCGTACTCGGTGCCGATGCACCGGCTCATCCCCGGTGCGGCCCCCATGCCGGCCAGGATCGGGATCGCGCTGATGAACCCGGTGGGACACGGACGCATCGCCGCCGACGGCACGGTGTGGCTGCCCGACGATCCCCGCGACGCCGCCGCGCTCGACACGGCGACCGGGATCGTGGCGGACAGGCTCTGGCCGGAGAGGTCCGGCGCGGGAGCGGATCGGCCGCTGCCGTCGACCTCGCAGCACTTGTCCGGGTCCGCACGGATCGGGGAGGTCGTGGACGATGCGGGTCGCGTTCTGGGGGTCGGGGGGCTGCGTGTCGCCGATGCGTCGGTCTTCCCGGTGCTGCCGCGGTGCGGACCGTACTACACGGTCCTGGCGGTGGCCGAGTGCCTCGCCGCGGAGGTGGCCGCCGAACGACCGTGGTAGAACTCGTAGGTGGAACACGTTCCACCGCCGGGGTGGGCGGAGTACCGGAAGGCATGCGCATGGCAGGCGTCGAGACGACCATCGAACCGCGTCGGTTCACCGTGGACAGGTTCCCCGGGCTGACCCTGGTCGGCGAGGTGTGGGACCCGGTCGGGCCCGATGGACTCGAGACCGAGCCCCGCGACGAGCTCCTCATGCTGCACGGTGGTGCGCAGACCAGGCACGCCTGGACCCGGGCGGCCCGTCGCCTGGCCACGGAGGGCTACCGCGTCACCTCGATGGACGCACGCGGCCACGGCGACAGCGACTGGGACCCCGAGGGGGATTACGACATCCACCGCATGGCCGAGGACCTGGAGGCGATCGTCGCCGAGCGGTTCCCCGAGCGTCGCCCGGTGATCGTCGGGGCCTCCCTGGGCGGGATGACCGCGATGCTCTCGCTCGGCTCCGGAGCGGATGTCGCACGTGCGCTGGTGCTGGTGGACGTGACCCCGAAGATCGAGGCGGCGGGCGTCCAGCGGATCGGGGAGTTCATGAGGTCGGGCTTCAACGGTTTCGCCAGCCTGGAGGAGGCGGCCGACGCCATATCCGCCTATCAGCCGCACCGCAGGCGTCCGGCCAACATCGAGGGACTGCGCAAGAACCTCCGGCTGCGTGAGGACGGCCGTTGGCACTGGCACTGGGATCCGCGCTTTGCCGGCAATGCCTCGGCGGACAACGCCGAGATCGGCAACGCCTTCTTCGAGACGCTGGTGCCGAAGATCCAGCAGCCGACGCTTCTCATCCGCGGCGGCGCCTCCGACATCGTCAGCGACGACTCGGTCCGCCATCTGCTGGAGCATCTTCCGCACGCGTACA
Source organism: uncultured Dietzia sp. (assembly GCA_946570335.1). Lineage (GTDB taxonomy): Bacteria > Actinomycetota > Actinomycetes > Mycobacteriales > Mycobacteriaceae > Dietzia. The sequence goes on from CAMNYG010000044.1 coordinate 1,753, forward strand.
CGATGGAGGTCGCCGACGCGGGACACATGGTCGCCGGCGACGACAACGCGGTGTTCCTCGACCAACTCGGGTGGTTCCTCACGGAGATCGTGGGGGCGCCCGGGCAGTAAACCGGACCCGGCGGTGTTGTGACAGACTGAAACGGACACATATACCCCAGTAGGTATAGATTGTCGCAGAAGGTCGTCGCCGACGCGGGGTGTCCGTAGGCTGGCGGCCACGACACGACGGGACGAGAGTCGCCCCGTCCCGCAAGGAGGCATCTCATGACCACCGTCGACATCACGACCGCCGATTTCGAGAAGACCGTCACCGAGAACGACATCGTCCTGGTTGACTTCTGGGCTGAGTGGTGTGGTCCCTGTAAGGCGTTCGGTCCCGTCTACGAGAAGGTATCGGGTAAGAATCCGGAGATCACCTTCGCCAAGGTGGACACCGACGCCGAGCAGCAGCTGGGGGCGATGCTCCAGATCCAGTCGATCCCCACCCTCATGGCGTTCCGCGAGGGTATCGCCGTCTTCCGCCACTCGGGCGCGATCCCGGAGCAGGCGCTGGACGACCTGGTCGAGCAGATCAAGGGATTGGACATGGACGAGGTCCGCAAGGCCGTGGACGAGGCGCAGGCCCAGCAGGGTGGCGCCCAGTCCTGATCGGCTCGGGTTGATCGGTCCGGAACCGGCCTGGTCGGGTGTATTCCACACGCCCGGCGCGGGTCGGGGTCCGGCCGTCGGGTCCCGGGGTGCTCACCACCGGGCCCACCGGGTGCTGCAACACGTTCTACGAAGCTCGACACTCCGTGCCATTTTGCGGTTATCGTGATGAGAACACGTTTCAGTGCCGGGGGGATTTCCGGCAGGTCCGAAAGGAAGCCGCATGAAGACCAAGGCAGCCATCGCCCGGGAGCTGGGCAAGCCGTTCGAGATCGTCGAGGCAGAACTCGACGGACCCAACCGCGGCGAGGTGCTCGTCAAGTGGAAGGTCGCCGGCCTGTGCCACTCGGACCTGCACATGCGGACCGGCGATCTGCCGGGCCGTCTGCCGATCGTCGTGGGTCACGAGGGTGCCGGCGTGGTTGAGGCCGTCGGTGAGGGCGTGACCCACGTCCAGCCGGGCGACCACGTCGTGGGGTCGTTCATCCCCGCCTGTGGGCACTGCCCGGCGTGCGCTCGTGGCATGTCCAACCTGTGCGACGGGGGCCTCAACGGCACCTTCGGTGTGATGGAGGACGGTCGCTACCCGTTCAAGCTGGAGAACGGTGATACCGCCGGCGCGATGTGCACCCTGGGCACCTTCTCCCAGTACACGGTCGCCAACAAGAACTCGGTGGTCAAGATCCAGGACTGGATCCCCTTCGAGGTGGCCGCGCTGGTCGGCTGTGGTGTCACCACCGGCTGGGGCTCGGCCGTCTATTCGGCGGACGTCAAGGCCGGCGACACCGTCGTGGTGTTCGGCATCGGTGGCATCGGCATCAACGCCGTGCAGGGCGCCAAGCACGCCGGCGCACGCTTCATCATCGCGATCGACACGGACGAGTCCAAGCGCGACAAGGCGATGGAGTTCGGTGCCACCCACTTCTACACGGACGCGGAGGAGGCCAAGGCCGAGCTGCCGGGCCTGACCTGGGGGCTCATGGCGGAGAAGGCCATCATCACGATCGGTGTGGCCGATGCCAAGGTGACCGCCGACGCGACCGACATGGTGGGCAAGCGCGGCACGGTGGTCCTGACCTCCATGGGTGGGCTCGACAACCAGTCCATCAACCTCACGGGCCTGTTCGTCTCCCAGTACGAGAAGTCCATCAAGGGCTCGCTGTTCGGCTCGGCCAATGCGTTCTACGACATCCCCAATCTGCTGCGTCTGTGGGATGAGAAGCAGGTCAAGCTCGACGAGCTCGTCACCCATCGCTTCACTCTCGACCAGGTCAACGAGGGGTACGAGATGATGGAGAAGGGTGGCGACGGGATGGTCCGCGGGATCATCGTCCACGAGGACTGACCCGTCGGGTTCCCGTCCCCCCGCGTGCCCGCGCCGTGACGGGCGGGGGCGGGGAGCGTCGTTCGGGAAGTCGCGCGGATATACCCCCGTGGGTACACTGGCCGTGGCTGGTGGACCCACGGGGGTCTCGCGTATCCGCCGCGTGGCGGCCCGGGACCGACGGTGTCCACCCGGCCGTTCCGATCCGTCGAAAGAGGTGCGCCATGTCCCAAGCCGATCCGCGACAGCAGGTACTCAACAGGTTGCGTCGTGCGCGCGGTCAGCTCAACGCCGTGATCGACATGGTCGAGCAGGAGCGCTCCTGCAAGGAGATCATCACCCAACTGGCGGCGGTGTCCAAGGCGCTCGATCGCGCCGGGTTCAAGATCATCAGCGAGAACATCCAGGAGTGCGTGGTGCGCGACGGTGAGCCCGACGGGGACGGGGTCACCCTCGATGAGCTCGAGAAGCTCTTCCTCTCGCTCGCCTGACCCGTCGCGGCCGTGCATGGGAGACTGGGCGCACAGGTACCCGGGCCCGTCAGGGCGAAAGGCGGAGATCGTCATGGATGTCGGAATCGGCACGTTCACCGAGATGAGCTTCGACGAGGCGGTGGAGGCCACCCGGGTGGCGCTCGCCGAGCGCGGGTTCGGCGTCCTTCACGAGATCGATTTCACGGCGACCCTGAAGAACAAGATCGACAAGGACATCGAGCGCGTGCTCATCCTGGGCGCCTGCAACCCCGGGTTTGCCGGCGAGGCCTACGACATCAACAAGGACGTCGCCCTGATGATCCCGTGCAACGTCGTGGTGCGGGAATCAGGCGGAGGCTGCGTGATCGAAGCCCAGAACCCGGACCTGCTCTCGAACATCATCTCCGGGGGACTCCGGGATCTGGCGGACGAGTTGGCGGCGGACCTGCGCGCGATGATGGACGACCTCACGCGGTAACGGTGCCCGCGGCGTGCGGCCCGCGACTATTCTCTGGTTATGGCCTCAGATCCCCACGACACCTCGTCTTTTCAGGACCCGCGCACCATCGCGCAGCGCCGTCTCGAGCAGATGGTGGGGCGTGGGGAGCTGTCACTGTCGGAGTTCTCCGATCGCGCCGCCAAGATCTGGGCCGCGACCTGTCCCGCCGAGCTCGAGGTCGCATTGAGCGGACTACCCGCGCAGCCCCTCGCCGGAGAGGCCTTCCGGACGCTCGCGCGGCAGGCGGGACAGGCGCCCGCGACCAGTCCCGGCTCGGCGATCACGGTCGACGAGAGTCAGAGGAAGACCTCGGTCTTCGACACCCTCAAGCGCGAGGGCCGGTGGCTGCTCCCGGACGACTACCGGCTCACCTCCTGGATGGGGGATATCTACCTCGACGCCCGCGAGGCCGTCGTGGACCGACCCCGCACGCACGTCCAGCTCAACCTGTGGGGCGCTGACGCCAAGATCCTGCTGCCGCCGGGGGTGTCGGTCTCGGTGACGGGCAACCGCACCTTGTCAGATCTCAAGATCGACGAGGGCAAGTACGAGATCCGCGGCGGCCCCCACCTGGACTTCGAGATCAACGGATTCATGGCGGGCGTGAAGATCAAGATCCTCGCCGCGGGGGAGAAGATCCCCAAGACCTGGAAGTGGTTCTAGACGCCCGGAGGAGTCGAGGCGGGCCCCGCGATAGGCAGCAGGCGGTAGTCGGTCAGCGACACACGCACTCAGCGGCGCCGCCACACCGTGTGCCGGTGCCGGATCGGGTCCTCGGCGTCGTCGTCGACAGTGTCGCCGCACCGCCCCTCGACGCGGTTGCGTGGATCGTGGATCCACGGGCCCACCTCGACCAGCTCCCACGCGCTTCCCGCTGAGCTCCCGCCCAGGTCCGGAGCGCACACGGTGCCGGGGACGTCCGCGTCGATCTCGGTGACCAGGCACTCGTCGGCCGCGTCGATGGCCGCCGCATAGATCTGACCGCCGCCCATCACCGCGGCGTCGGGGCCGGCCATCTCCAGAGCCTCGGCCACGGAACCCGCCCGCTCGGCACCTACGGCCGACCAGTCGGGATCACGCGTGCACACGATGTTCCGGCGACCCGGCAGCGGGCGGAAACGCTCGGGGATCGAGTCCCATGTGGCACGCCCCATCACCACCGGACGGCCGAGCGTGGCCTGCTTGAAGAACGCCAGGTCCTCCGGGATGTGCCACGGCATGTCGCGGCCGTCGCCGATCACCCCACCGCGGGCCTGCGCCCACACCATCCGCACCATCTCGCGTCCGCTCAGACCCGGCGTCAGACCGCGACCGGCGCCTTGATGCCCGGATGGTGCTCGTAGCCCACGACCTCGAAATCCTCGAAGCGGTAGTCGAAGATCGAGGCGGCCTTGTGCAGCCGCAGCTCAGGGTAGGGGTAAGGCTCTCGCGCCAGCTGGGTGCGGACCTGCTCCACGTGGTTGTCGTAGATGTGGCAGTCGCCGCCGGTCCAGATGAACTCGCCCACCTCGAGGCCCACCTGCTGCGCCACCATGTGCGTGAGCAGCGAGTAGGAGGCGATGTTGAACGGCACGCCGAGGAACAGGTCCGCGCTCCGCTGGTAGAGCTGGCAGCTCAGCGTGCCGTTCGCCACATAGAACTGGAACAGCAGGTGGCACGGCGGCAGCGCCATGTTCTCGAGCTCGCTGACGTTCCACGCCGACACGATGTTGCGGCGTGAATCCGGGTCCGTCCGCAGAAGCTCCACCGCGCCGGCGATCTGGTCGATGTGTTGCCCGCCCGGGGTGGGCCACGAGCGCCATTGCACCCCGTAGACCGGGCCCAGTTCGCCCTGGGCATCCGCCCATTCGTCCCAGATGGTCACGCCGTTGTCGGTGAGGAAGCGCGTGTTGGAATCCCCGCGCAGGAACCACAACAGCTCGTAGGCGACGGACTTGAAGTGGACGCGCTTGGTGGTGATGAGAGGGAAGCCCTGCGCGAGGTCATAGCGCAGCTGGTGGCCGAACAGACTCCGGGTGCCCGTGCCCGTGCGGTCGGACTTGGGGGTGCCCTGTTCCAGGACCAGGCGCAGCAGATCCTCGTACGGGGTGGGGACGGTCATGGGTGGCAGTCTACTGACCCGGACCGGGGAAACGGTGCCGACTTGCGGCGTCGACCCGGGCCGGGCCGGGCTGACGCGGCACGGTGCACCATTTCAGGGCTGCATCGCCGCGGCGGCCGCGAGCACCTGCTCTGTCATGTCCGGCCGGCACACGAGGATGTCCGGAGAGTAGGTGTCGGACTTGTTGAACCGGATCGGCGTTCCGTCCAGGCGCGAGGCGTGCAGGCCCGAGGCCAGGGCGACGCCGACGGGTGCGGCCTGATCCCACTCGTACTGGCCGCCGGCGTGCAGGTACACGTCCGCATCCCCCAGCAGCACCGACAGCATCTTGGCACCGGCCGAGCCCATGGGACGGGTCTCCAGGCCGAGGGCGTCGGCGACCTCCTCGATGCCGTCCGGGGGGTTGTTTCGGCTAATCACCATGGTTCCGGAAGGCGGACCGTCCACATGATGCACCTGGTCCGTACGGAACACCCGCCCGGCGTCCGGCAGCCCCACCGAGGCGAGCGCCGGCTGGCCGTCCACCACCAGGGCGACGTGGACCGACCAGTCGGAGCGACCGGTGGAGAACTCCTTGGAGCCGTCGATCACGTCGATGATCCACACGCGGGACTTCTCCAGACGGGCCGGGTCATCCGACACTCCCTCGGAGAGGGTGCCGTCGTCCGGACGGTGCACCGCCAGCACCTCGTCGCTCCAGCGCTGGGCGACCTCGTTGGCGACCCTGGCGAGCGAACGACCGTGGAGCAGACCGCCGGCGCGGGTGCCCCGCACGATGTCGCCGATGCCGGCGGCGAGGAAGTAGGCGAGGTCGTCGTCGTCCAGATCACGCATGCCCTCACTCTACGTAGCCGGACCGACACGACAGCCCGTGTCGTGGCGGTGCGTCATCATGAGTTCATGTCCGACGCACTGGACCGCTTCCACCCGGCCACCGCCTCATGGTTCCGGGGCGCGTTCGGCGACCCCACCCCGGCCCAGGAGGGCGCCTGGGGCGAGCTGGCCGGCGGCGCGAACACGCTCGTCGTGGCACCAACCGGTTCCGGGAAGACTCTGTCGGCGTTCCTCGCCGCACTGGACCGGCTGATGCTCGGCGCGAAGCCGGAGGATCGTCCCACCGAGCCGGGTACGCGTGTGCTGTACATCTCGCCCCTCAAGGCGCTGGCGGTCGACGTGGAGCGCAACCTGCGTGCGCCGCTGGCGGGGATCGCCCACGAGGCAGCCGCGCTCGGGGTACGGGCGGCGCAGGTCACCGTCGGTATCCGGACCGGCGACACCCCGCCGGACGAGCGGCGTCGGCAGCGGGCCCGGCCGCCGCACGTGCTGGTCACCACCCCGGGGTGGCTGTTCCTGCTGCTCACCTCGGCGGCCAGGGAGACCCTGGCCGGGGTGGGCACGGGGGTCGTCGGCGGGATCCACGCG
>CAMNYG010000045.1 GCA_946570335.1 uncultured Dietzia sp.
TGCTCGCCGCGCGGTGCCTGGCGGGAGGGTAGATCGTCGCGACCGTGACCGTCGGCCCATTCGAGGGCTGCGAGCCAGTCGTCGGCCATGCGTCGGCGATGAGGCCCGTCGAATCCGTCGATCGCCAGGAGCGCGGTCCGACTCGTCGGCCCCACCCGCGCGGCCTCGATGATGGCCGCGTCCGGCAGAAGCCGCTTGGGGGCGATGTCCCGGTCCGCTGCCACCCTGTCCCGTGCCAGCCACAGCTCTCGGGCGCGTGCGAGCTGCCGCACGTCGCGGAGTGAGGACAGTCGGGACAGTCGGCGCCAGGGATCCGGTGCGGGCGGGGGAGGGGACCCCTCGACCAGATGGCGGCATTCCGCCTCGAACCATTCACGCCTGCCGAGTTCGTCGAGCAGCGGCAGCACCGCGTCCGCCAGCTCGTGGAGGAACAGGACGTCGTATGCCGCGTAGTCGAGCCACGAGTCGGGGAGCGGCCGACGGGACCAGTCCGCAGCGGAGTGCGCCTTGGCCAGCCCGATCCCGAGATGCTCGGAGATCATCGCACCGAGGTTCACCCGCTCGGTTCCGAGGAAGCGGCCCGCGAGCTCGGTGTCGACGATCGACGTGGGGGCTACTCCCAGTTCGCGCAGCGATGGCAGGTCCTGGCTCGCGGCATGCAGGAGGAGGGGACGATTGGACAGGAGCTCGGCCAAGGGGCCGACGGTCCGGCCCGGGGTCTCGGGGTCCACCAGCAGCGCGGGTCCGTGGTCGGCACGGAGCTGGAGGAGAAATGCGCGCTCCGAGTAACGGATACCGGACGCTCGTTCCACGTCCACCGCGACCGGGCCGGTCGCCGAGCGGAGCGCCTCGGTGACGGAACGTATCCCGGCCGGGTCGTCGACGAACTCGTACTCGGCCGGTGGGGGCTTCTCACCGGGTGGGGTCTCGCCCCGGCGGTGGCCGCTCACGCGCGGGGATGCAGCGAGGTCACGCCGACGGGAGGTAGTCCCGCCGCGAGCGCCAGGGTCGAACAGAAGGCGGCAGCGTGACCGGTGAGGTCGGGCTCCAGTGCGGTCCACGACGCCCGGAGTTCGAGTTGGTGTGCCTGGGGAGGGCCGGCGATGTCGCCGTAGCGGACCGAGGCGGTGCTGGTGACCGTGCCGCCCAACGCCGTGTACCGGCCGGCGTCCCGGTCGAGTGCTTCCGTGAGCCAACTCCACGCAACCTGCGGCAGGAGAGGGTCGCCGGCGAGTGCAGCCTCCATGTCGGCCTGGATATAGGCCACCAGACGCAGAGTCCCGTTCCAGGCGTCGTCCCCGGTCGGATCGTGCAGGAGAATCAGGCGCCCGAACGCGTCGCCGTCGGAGAATTCGGGCACGTCGCCATCGCCGGGTGGGATGATCTCCACTCCCAGTGCGTGACTGAACGGGGCCAGTCGCTGTGGGGGACGGATCGGCCCGACCGAGATCTCGGGGCGTACTTCCAGGCGGGACAGGGATTCGACCGCCTGCCTGAAGACCTCGGGCTCGCCGTCATTGACCGATGTGCTCACAGGGCGTCACGCTAGCGACCGCCCATCCGGGGCCCGCGGAGGCGCGCCGTCGCCTGTCCGGGTGGGCTGGCCGCCCTCCGCCGCCGACTCGTGGGACGATGGAGGGCGTGTTGAACTCCGATATGTCTTCGACCTCCAGTTCCGGCGATTCCACGGGCGGTGCAGCCACCACCGGCCGCCGGTCGGGGACCGGACCCTACCTCGACGAGGTGACGGGCCGGGGTGGCAGCCACACGCCGGTGTGGTTCATGCGCCAGGCGGGTCGTTCCCTGCCCGAGTACAAGAAGGTCCGTGGCAGTTCCACGATGCTTCAGGCCTGCTTCGATCCGGCCATGACCTGTGAGATCACCCTCCAGCCGGTACGCCGTCACGGCGTCGACGCGGCGATCTTCTTCTCCGATATCGTGATCCCGCTGGCCGCCGCCGGCGTGGACATCGACATCGTGCCGGGCGTCGGTCCGGTGGTCGCCGAGCCGATCCGCGACCAGGCGGGCATCGCGGCGTTCCCCGAGCTCACCCCTGATCGACTGGAGAAGATCGAGGCGGCGGTCCGGCTCATCATCGCCGAGCTGGACCCGGGCGTCGCGCTCATCGGATTCGCCGGCGCGCCGTTCACCCTCGGTTCGTATCTCATCGAGGGCGGCCCGAGCCGCAACCATGAACTCACCAAGTCGCTGATGTACTCGCGCCCTGACCTGTGGAACGAACTGATGTCCAAGCTCGCGGATCTCACCACGGTATTTCTGCGCGCCCAGATCAAGGCCGGCGTCGACGCCGTGCAGCTGTTCGACTCCTGGGCCGGAGCACTCACACAGCGCGATTACCGTTCACTCGTGCTGCCGCATTCCGCTCGGATCTTCGCGGACGACGTGGTCTCGAGTGTGCCGCGTACCCACTTCGGGGTGGGCACGGGCGAGCTGCTGGGTGCGATGGGGGAAGCCGGCCCCGAGGTCGTGGGTGTGGACTGGAGGATCCCGCTCGACGACGCCGCCACCCGGGTGCCCGGGAAGGTCCTGCAGGGCAACCTGGATCCGGCGATGCTGTTCGCAGAGCGCTCCGCCCTCGACGGCGAGGTCCGACGCATCGTCGCCGAAGGGCAGCGGGCTCGCCAGTCGGGCGCACGCGGCCATGTCTTCAACCTCGGACATGGTGTCCTGCCCACCACCGATCCGACCGCGGTGACCCACGTCGTGGAACTCGTCCACGAGCTGACCGCGAAATAGTGGCTTCTCCCCGTGTCGCAGTGGTCGGCGGCGGTCTCAGCGGACTGACCGCCGCCTACCAGATCTCCCGGGACCTGCCAGGGGCCCAGATCACCATCCTGGAGGCCTCCCCGGCCCCGGGCGGCTGCCTGGACACAACCGCCTTTCCGACCGGCCCGATGGAGCTGGGAGCCGAGGCGTTCATCGGCCGCAGGCCCGAGGCCTCCGAGCTCGTCGCCGAGCTGGGGCTGACCCGCACACTCCGACATCCCGGGACACTCGGGCCGGCGATTCTCACCGGTGGTCGCCCGGAGCCGATGCCCCCCGGAACGCTCATGGGGTTGCCGTCGGACGCCTCGACACTGACCGGTGTACTCCGACCGGCGGATGTCGAGCGTGCCGCCCGAGAGGCGGGCCTGCCGCTCGACTGGGTCCCCGGTGGAGACGTCTCACTCGGCAACCTCGTCTCCGAGCGGTTCGGACCCGCCGTGGTGGCCAGGCTGGTGGACCCCATGCTCGGGGGCGTGTACGCCGCCTCGAGCGTCGGACTCGGTTTGCGGCAGGTCGTGCCGGGTCTCGCCGAGGCCCTCGACCGGGGCGCTCCCAGTTTGACCGCTGCCGCGCGGGAACTCACCGCCCGCCGCAGCGAGGGCCCGGTGTTCGCCACCCTCGAGGGGGGCTACCAGGTACTCGTGGACGCCCTGGTCCGCGTCTCGGGCGCCCGGGTTCTGACCGGGACCAGGTGCACTGCCGTTCACCGCGGAGCCGGCGGGTACGTACTGGACGCGACCGGTGAGCGTGGTCCGTGGGTGGAGGAGGCGGACCTCGTCGGCGTCGCCGTCCCCGTTCCCCACGCCGTACCCCTGCTCGCGGCGGCCGGTGCCACCGACGCCGCGGTGCTGTCGCTGTCCCGGATCCGCACCGCGTCCTCGGCGGTCGTCGCGCTCGAGGTGGACCGCGCCCTGGACCTGCCCGACGTGTCGGGCATCCTGGTGGCCACCGACGAGCCCGTCCCGTTCAAGGCCATGACCTTCACCAGCCGAAAGTGGCCGCATCTGGACGATCGGCCCGGCCACCTGGTGCGTGTGTCCTTCGGGAGACTCGACGACGACGCCGTGCTCGACGCCGACGACGTGTCGCTGGCCCGCATGGCGGTCTCCGCACTGGCAGGGGTGTGCGGTTCCACCCCCACGGTCCTGCATTCCCGGGTGCGTCGCTGGCAGCACGCTCTCGCCGAGATCGGTCCCGGCCACGACGCCGTGATCGCCGATATCCGGGCCGGACTGACCGACAGTCTGCCCGGAGTAGAGCTCGTGGGCGGCGCCACCGAGGGCGTCGGAGTGCCCGCGTGTATCGGTTCGGCACGGGCCGCGGCCCGCCGGTTGGCCGCGAAGTGGCAGGATTGAGCCATGGCACGCCTTGACTACTCCAAGCTCAACTCGACCCTGCGCTACCTGATGTTCTCGGTCTTCACCGTGACGCCCGGCCAACTGGGGGAGGACCGGGCCGCGGTGGCCGCGGACCTCGAGAAGTTCCTCGCCAGGTACGAGGGCACCGACGTGGTGGTGCGGGGACTGTACGACGTCTCGGGCCTGCGCGCCGAGGCCGACTTCATGATCTGGACCCACGCTGAGCACATCGAGGACCTCCAGGGGTTCTACAACGAGTTCCGCCGTACCACCCTCCTGGGCAGGGCCAGCACGCCCTACTGGTCCAACACGGCCCTGCACCGCCCGGCCGAGTTCAACAAGAGCCACATCCCCGCGTTCCTGGCCGACGAGGAGCCCGGCGCGTACATCTCCGTGTACCCGTTCGTCCGTTCCTACGAGTGGTACCTGCTCCCGGAGGAGGAGCGGCGCCGGATCCTCGCCGCGCACGGCCGCGCCGCCCGCGAGTACCCGGATGTGCGGGCCAACACGGTGCCGGCGTTCACGCTCGGGGACTACGAGTGGCTGCTGGCCTTCGAGGCGCCGGCACTCGACCGGATCGTCGACCTCATGCGCGACATGCGCGCCACCGAGGCCCGCCGCCACGTCCGCGTCGAGATCCCGTTCTTCACCGGCCCGCGCGTGACCGCAGACAAACTCGCCGAGACCATGCCCTGACGTCCGGTACATCGACGTCAGGAGCCCGCCGGGTACTGCCCCGGCGGGCTCCTGACGTGTGCGGGGGCCGACCTGCGCCCGGCGTTGCCGCTGCCGTGGCGGTCAGCCCTCCGCGGGCTCCAAGGTCAGGCTCAGCGAGTTGATGCAATAGCGCAGATCGGTGGGCGTGGGGTAGCCCTCCCCCTCGAACACGTGCCCCAGGTGGCTGTGGCAGTTGGCACACAGGACTTCGACGCGCCGCATACCGAGCGAGTCGTCGGGCCGTTCGATCACGGCGTCCCCGGCCAGTGGTGTGTAGAAGGACGGCCAGCCACAGTTCGACTCGAACTTGCCCTCGCTGCGGAACAGCTCCGCCCCGCAGCCACGGCAGCGGTAGACCCCTTCGGTCTTGGTGTCGTTGTACTCGCCGGTGAACGGCCTCTCTGTGCCCGCCTGACGCAGGACCTGGTACTCGGCGGGGGTGAGTCGACGCCGCCACTCGGCGTCGTCGAGGGTGAAATCCGGCTGGGCGGTGTTGTCGATGGGCTTGCTCATGCCCGCAGGTTACGCTGGTGACGCGGCTGGGGCGATCCGCTCGTGCCGGTCGGGATCCGTACGGCGCCACAGCAGGACGACCAGGATGGTCGCCAGCAGCAGTAGCCAGCCCAGGGTGGGGTGGGCGAACTCCATGACGCGCCCGTAGTAGGGCCAACGCGCGGACTCCCAGATGTCCGGGAAGAGGAACGCGTAGGCGGCGAGCCAGGCCGGCCAGGTCCGCACGAGTGACCGGTCGAGCACAACCGTCATCATGAGCGGGATGAGCATCATCGAGTAGTACATCTGCCCCAGCGTGGACACCAGGAACACGCCGGTCAGGATGACGCCGGACGTGGTGGTCAACCACAGCACCTCGTTGTTGTGGCGGTAGTCCAGCAACAGCCACACGGCCAGCAGCGTCGCGGCCACCACGAGGATCCGTGCGACCAGGGTCAACGGCTCGGGCACCCCGTAGTAGACGCCGAGACCGGCGATCGAGCTGTTGTAGTAGTCCCGCACCTCGCCCATGTAGGGGACGGTGGCGTCGAGGTACATCCTCGCGTCGACGGTCATCGCCCAGCCCGCGGCCATGGCCGCTGCGGGGATGGCGAGGGCGGCCACGAAAGGCTGCCATTGCTTGCGGATGAGCGGAAGAACCAGGAGCGGGGCGAGCATCGGTTTGATGGCCAGGGACACGCCCATCGCGACTCCGGCCCACCACAGGTGGCGGGTGTACAGGAGATACAGGAATGCCACCTGACACAGGAAGATCACGCCGTTGACGTTGGTGAACACCAGCGTGTTGGTGACCGCCTCGGTACTGAACGTGGCGAGCAGCACTGCGGGTGTCGCGAACGACCTGATGTCGAGGTTGAACATCCGCATGAGCAGCCACAGCGCCACGATGATCGCCGCGGCGTTGATGAGGATGAACAGCCAGCGCGCGATCGTGTAGCTGTCGATCAGACCTAACGGCGCCAGGACGAACGTCCCGCTCGGCGCGTACAGATAATGCGGCTGGACGGTGAGCAGGTTCTCGGAGTAGACCGGCTCACCGGCCAGGAAGCGGCGGGTGGCGGCGTAGACCGTACCGAAGTCGTTGGTGATCGCCCCGTTGACGGCCCTGATCAGGACACGGTGGATCACCGTCATGATCGCCAGCGGCCACAGGACGTTGGCGAGGATGCGGGGCACGTTCATCGGATTTCGGGTGGGCAGCGGCACGAATTGCAGGTTACCGCCCGGATGCCCGGTGTCGTGCGAGGCTCTCCGGTTCGTCAGGATGGGCAGGCTGTCGAGTCTTCCACGGTGTCCGGGTCGTCGAGGAAGGACACGAGGGCGTCGCGGCCGCACGCCGAGTGCAGCATCACATCAGATCCAGGGGCGCCCCAGGTCACGGTGCGCACGTCGGTCGCCCCGGCGGCGGTGAGGCGCCCCGCGGTCGGTTCGACCATCGCCGCTCCGCCGATCGGGTCCGCGATACCGGCGGACAGCAGGACGGGCACGGCCGGCGAGATCTCGACGGGCGTCGGCGCGGGCACGGGCCAGGTGGAGCACGCCGACAGCTGGGCGGCGAGTATCACACCGAACGGCGGGCTCTCGGACCATTCCGATTCGAGTTCCTCGACCCGGCTGACGGGAACCCGCTGCGACAGATCGGAGCATCCGGCGATATACGGCAGGGAGGAGCCTGCGAGTTCCTCGGCGCGTTCGCGGACGCTGTCCGGCAGTTCGCCGGGCGGGGCCGAGACGAGGTCACCGAGGATGATGTCCCCTTCGGCCGCGTCCGGGGCCGAGGCGCCGGACAGATCCGACAGGGCGGAGCGGATCACGTCAGAGAGCAGGGCGGCCGGGACAGGGGCGCCGGGGTCGGCTGCCCGGTCGAGGGCGTCGGAGATGGACGCGACCTTCTGGTCGGCGTCCCCGGGTCCGCACTCGACCCGGGTGCAAGCCGACGCCCAGAGTCTCAGCGCCGCGTCCGATCCGGCGAGTGCGGTACGGGCCTCGGCCTCCTGGTCGCCGTTGTCTGGGGCGGGGGAGTCCAATGCGAGCAGGGCGAGCCGGTCGGGATGTGCCGTGGAATAGGCCAGGGCGGTGCGCGCCCCGGTGCCGAGCCCGAGCACGGCGAGACCGGGCACGCGCCAGTGCTGGCGGAGTGCCTCAAGGTCCTCCGCGGCCCCCACAGCACCGAAGTCGAGCTCACGGCCCTGGAGCTGGTCGGTGCAGGATTGTGCCGCGTCGGCCAGGTCCCCACGCAGTTCGCGGGAGCCGGGGTCGACGCCCCGGTCGGCGAGTCCGTCGAGGGTTCGCCGTGCGGGGAACGACAGGCATGTTCCCGCAGCGTCGGCGCGGCCGCGGTGGTCGACGACCACCATCGGACGAGAGTCGAGCAGATCGGTACTGGTGGACGCCAGTCGTGCGGCCAGGACCGATGCGGGGGTCTCCGCTCCGGCGACGACGACGAGGGGAGCAGCATCGTCCGGCGTAGCGGCCGACGTCACTTTCACGACGAGCGATTGGCCGGCCATCCCGCAGTCGAATGTCGCGTTCTCCGCTAGGCCCCCATCCCGGCGATCTCCGCACGTGCTCCACTGGAGGTCTGTCTCCGGGGCGAGCCATTCCGGGCGATCGGTGGTCTGCGTGTGGCCCGGCGAGGAGCCGGAGCGACCGGGGCCGTCGCCGGTGGCCAGGCGCGGA
>CAMNYG010000046.1 GCA_946570335.1 uncultured Dietzia sp.
GCCGTGGCCGCCTCGGCCTTGGCGCCCGGCAGCTTCGCCGCGACCTTGTCGGAGGCCTTACGGGCGCGCCACGTCAGCCCGGGCTGGCCGGCGGTGTCCACGGACGCCAGGATGAGTGCACCCAGAAGCGCCACGTCGGTGGCCAGGCCGGTCGTCTTCCGGCTGCGGGCCGCCGGATCGGACTCTGTCCAGAACGCGTGGCGGCTCACCGTGGAGGGCAGATGGGAGGCGGTCAGCGCGAGAGCGGACAGTCGCGGGGCCTTGCCCAACGCGAACATGACCCCCGCGCCAATCTTCACTCCGGCGAGTGCCTTGACGAGGGTCTCGGTGTCCTTGGGTACCGGCGGGACGGACGCGGCGACGCGCTCGCTCACCGCCTGCTCACCCTTCTCCACCAGCGGGGCGGTCTTGTCGACCAACGGCGCCGCGTGCTCGACGTGTGCCTGTGGATTGCGCAGCGTCTCCACGCCGTCGATGACGAAAACCGTGGCGAGCATCGGTCGTGCGAGTCGTCGGATCATCGTTCCTCCTGAATCGGATGGGAGTGCGTGGTCGAACCTAGTGCGAACTCGCCCGATGCGCTTCCGTTCTCGTCAGCCGGGGCCAGGCGGGCCCCACTCGACACGGGGGTGGGCTGGGGTGATCGGACCACAGGTGGTGTTGATAACGAATCGGAAGTCATCTCCACGCCGGGTCTGTCCGGCCCTCGGGTTGCTCACCAGCCCCGGTCACGCCACTCGGCCAGGTGGGGTCGCTCGGCACCCACCGAGGTGTCGTCGCCGTGTCCGGGATGGACCACCACGTCGTCGTCGAGGACCGCGAAAACCCTCGTCTCGAGATCGTCCATCAACTGGGCGAACTCCTCGGGGGAGCCGGTCTTGCCCGGGCCGCCGGGGAACAGGGAGTCGCCCGAGAAGAGATGGGTTCCCTCGTCCGTCCGCAGGAGCAGCGCGATCCCGTCCGGGGTGTGCCCGCGCAGACCTATCACCTCGAGTCGGACGTCACCGACGGTGACGTGGTCGCCGTGGGAGACGTGACGGTCGGTGGGGACGTCGATCGAGCCGGCGTCTCCGGGGGAGGCGATGGTGGTGAGCCCCAGAGCTTCCACCGTCTCGGCCAGGCCGATCCAGTGGTCCGCGTGCATGTGAGTGGTGAGGACCTCCTTGACAGTCGGGGCGTGTTCCCGGAGGTGCGAGATCAACTGGGGGGCGTCGTTGGCGGCGTCGATGAGCAGGACGTCACCCGTCTCGACCGACTCGACGAGGTAGACGTTGTTGTCCATCTCGCCGACGGAGATCTTGGTCAGACGCGCCGGTCCCACCGTCCAGCGCTCGCCGGTGAGTCGGCCGTCCAGGCGACCGGAGTAGCCCTCGGTGAGGGTGATGTGATCGGGAAGTGGCGCAGTGGTGTTCGACATAACTGCAGGCTACCGACGCTGCAGGCGGTCGGGGACCACAAGCGTGTCGGAGTACGTTGGTACCTTCGTGTGCGGGAACGGCGGCCATGCGGCACGTACGGCTATGTGGCGACCTCCCCTTCGGAAGGAGAACCCATGGTGGACCGGCTGGTCGTCCGCGGCGCGCGTGAGCACAACCTCAAGAGCGTGGACATCGACGTCCCCCGTGATTCGTTGATCGTGTTCACCGGCTTGTCCGGGTCGGGTAAGTCGTCGCTGGCCTTCGACACGATCTTCGCGGAGGGGCAGCGTCGCTACGTCGAGTCGCTCTCGTCGTACGCGCGGATGTTCCTCGGGCAGATGGACAAGCCGGATGTCGACTTCATCGAGGGACTCTCTCCGGCGGTGTCCATCGATCAGAAGTCCACCAACCGGAACCCCCGGTCGACCGTCGGCACCATCACCGAGGTCTACGACTACCTCCGGTTGCTCTACGCACGAGCGGGCGTTCCACACTGCCCCACCTGCGGCGAGGTGGTCTCGCGCCAGACGCCACAGCAGATCGTCGACCAGATCCTGGAGGGGGAGGAGGGCGCCCGCTTCCAGGTGCTGGCGCCGGTCGTTCGTACCCGCAAGGGCGAGTTCGTCGACCTGTTCGCCCAGCTTGCTGCCGACGGGTACAGCCGTGTCCGGGTCGACGGTGAGCTGCACTCCCTCTCCGAACCGCCGACCTTGAAGAAGCAGGAAAAGCACGACATCGAGGTGGTGGTGGACCGACTCGCCGCCAAACCCACCGCCCGGCAACGGCTCACAGACTCCGTCGAGACCGCACTCGGTCTCGCCGACGGTGTGATCGTGATCGACTATGTGGATCTGGAGGAGTCAGACCCCGCCCGGCGGCGCCGCTTCTCCGAGCACATGGCCTGCCCCAACGGCCACCCCATCGCGCTCGACGACATGGAACCGCGGGCGTTCTCGTTCAACTCGCCGTATGGCGCGTGCCCGGTGTGTGACGGACTCGGCTCTCACCTCGAGGTGGATCCGGATCTGGTGGTACCCGATCCGGAGGTCTCACTGGCGGACGGGGCGATCGCACCGTGGTCGGGCGGCCAGAGCGCCGACTATTTCCAGCAGCTGCTGTCGGGTCTGGCAGACGATATGGGTTTCGACCTGCGGACCCCCTGGCAGGACCTGCCCGCCAAGGCGCGGAAGGCGGTGCTCGGCGGTGCCTCCACCAAGGTCCGGGTGCGCTACCGCAACCGGTACGGACGAGTGCGGACCTATGATGCCAAGTTCGAGGGCGTCATGTCCTTCCTGAAGCGACGTCTGGAGCAGACCGAGTCGGAGTCCCAGAAGGAGCGCTACCAGGGCTACATGCGCGAGGTGCCCTGTCCCGCGTGCCACGGAACCCGTCTCAAGCCCGAGATCCTCGCGGTGACCCTGAGCGGCCCCGGCGGGCAGGACCGGTCTATCGCCGACATCAGCCGTATGTCCGTCGCCGACTGCGCTGCGTTCCTGGACGGGCTCGAGCTGAACTCCCGGCAGGCCATGATCGCAGGCCGGGTCCTCAAGGAGATCCAGGCCCGTATGGGCTTCCTGCTCGACGTCGGCTTGGACTATCTGTCGCTGGACCGGGTCGCCGGGAGTCTGTCCGGTGGTGAAGCGCAGCGCATCCGGCTGGCCACACAGATCGGTTCTGGTCTTGCCGGCGTGCTCTACGTCCTCGACGAGCCGTCGATCGGTCTGCACCAGCGGGACAACCGTCGTCTCATCGACACACTGGTCCGGCTCCGGAACCTGGGCAACACACTGCTGGTGGTGGTGCACCACGAGGCCACCATCAGGGCCGCCGACTGGATCGTCGACATCGGTCCGCTCGCAGGCGAGCACGGAGGGAGGGTCGTCCACTCCGGGGACTACGACGGGCTGCTGGCCAACAAGGAATCGTTGACGGGAGACTATCTCGCGGGCCGTCGGACCATCGCGGTGCCGGAGTCGCGGCGGGAGCCGGATACGGAAAAGCGGCTGCGCGTGCGTGGCGCACGCGAGAACAATCTCAAGAACGTCGACGTGGTCTTTCCCGCCGGCGTGCTCTGCGCGGTGACCGGAGTCTCGGGTTCGGGCAAGTCGACACTGGTCAACGACATCCTTGCCACCTCCCTGGCCAATCAGCTCAACCGCGCGCGGCAGGTGCCCGGGCGTCACTCGGGCATCGACGGGGTGGAGGACTTCGACAAGCTCGTCCAGGTGGACCAGTCGCCGATCGGTCGGACCCCGCGCTCGAATCCCGCCACTTACACCGGTGTGTTCGACAAGATCCGTACGCTCTTCGCGGCCACCACCGAGGCGAAGGTGCGTGGGTACAAGGCGGGCCGGTTCTCGTTCAACGTCAAGGGCGGCCGCTGTGAGGCGTGCCAGGGTGACGGCACTCTGAAGATCGAGATGAACTTCCTCCCGGACGTGTACGTGCCCTGCGAGGTGTGCCAGGGGGCGCGGTACAACCGCGAGACGTTGGAGGTGCACTACAAGGGCAAGACCATCGCTGAGGTGTTGGACATGCCGATCGAGGAGGCCTGCGAGTTCTTCGAGCCCATCACCTCGATCCACCGCTACCTCAAGACGCTCACCGAGGTGGGGCTGGGATACGTGCGGTTGGGCCAGTCCGCGCCGACCCTCTCCGGCGGCGAGGCACAGCGTGTCAAGCTCGCGGCCGAGCTCCAGAAGCGCTCCAGCGGCCGCACCGTCTACATTCTCGACGAGCCCACGACCGGGCTACATTTCGAGGACATCACCAAACTCCTCCTGGTCATCCAGGGGTTGGTGGACAAGGGCAACACGGTCATCGTGATCGAGCACAACCTGGACGTGATCAAGAGCGCGGACTGGGTGATCGACATGGGACCCGAGGGCGGTGCGGGCGGCGGGACGGTGGTCGCCGAGGGCACGCCCGAGGAGGTCTCGAAGATCTCCGAAAGCCATACCGGCCGTTTCCTCGCCGAGGTTCTTCCCACCGGTGGTTCCGGCGTCGCCGAGGCCACGGCGACGCCCGAACAGGAGTCGGGGACACGAGCCGGGAAGACCGCTGCGAAGGCAGCCGAGAAGCCGGCGAAGAAGGCAGCCGCCGCGGCACGGTCCGAAAAGGCTGCACAGAAGACAGCAGCCAAGGCGGCTCGAAAGGCCCGGGCACTGCGCTGAGGGGCATCACCGCCCTGCGTGTCGCGCCCCGAGGAGGTTGGTGCCTCGTCCGGGATCCGCCCGTACTCCCAGCTCAGTAGACGGGGCCGGTGAACTTCTCGCCGGGACCCTCTCCGGGCTCGTCCGGGTAGGCGCTGGCCTCGCGAAACGCGCGTTGCAGTCCTTGGAGACCATCGCGCACCACACGGGCCTGCGGTCCGAGATGCTCGGTGGATCCGGTGACGAGTCCTGCCAGCGCGGTGATCAGCTTGCGTGCCTCATCGAGGTCCAGGTGCGGGCTCGACGTGGGCTCGTCGTCGGAGAGACCGAGCTTCTCGGCGGCGGCGCTCATCAGCACGACGATCGACCGGAAGATGACTTCCTGTGCGGAAACGTCGGCCAGATCGACGATCTCGACCTCACGGGCATCGATATGCTCGTCGAGGGGGTTCCCGGCGGCCTGGTCGGCAGATGTTGGCTGGTCGGTGGTCATGCGAACCACTGTCCCACGGACGGCATGATTCCGTGTGGTCCGGGCACCGGTTTGGGGGTCGCCGCAGATACTGGTAGTGTTGCCATCGACTGTGGGAACTCGTTACGTGACGGGTTCCGCCGTTCAAGAGGAGCCCGATCTCCCACCATCCGGCGCCAGTAGGTTGTTTGATGGTCACCACCCCCGACGAGGGGTCTGCGATCCATCGCAGACGGCTCTTCGTCGACGGGTGAGGAGTGAAGGCCCCAGGCATTACGCCATGGGGCTTTCTCGGTTTTCCCGACCTACGTCGGGAAGGACCGGGGGCTCTCGAGGACGGATGCGCGGCCACGGCAGTGGTCGCGAACGCATGCGCACCGTAACTACCGAGGAGGGCCCATCAGCGCCGAAGCACGTATCAACGAACGAATCCGCGTCCCCGAAGTCCGACTCGTCGGCCCCGGGGGCGAGCAGGTGGGGATCGTTCGCGTCGAGGATGCACTTCGTCTGGCCCTGGAGGCCGATCTGGACCTCGTCGAGGTCGCGCCCAACGCACGTCCGCCGGTCTGCAAGATCATGGACTACGGCAAGTTCAAGTACGAGGCCGCTCAGAAGGAGCGCGAGGCTCGGAAGAACCAGCAGCAGACGGTTGTCAAGGAGCAGAAGCTCCGTCCGAAGATCGACACGCATGACTACGAGACCAAGAAGGGGAACGTCGTCCGTTTCCTGGAGAAGGGCTCGAAGGTCAAGGTGACGATCATGTTCCGAGGCCGCGAGCAGTCCCGCCCCGAGCTCGGGTTCCGGCTGTTGCAGCGCCTTGCAGACGACATCACCGACTACGGGTACGTCGAGACCAGCGCCAAGCAGGACGGCCGCAACATGACGATGGTCGTGGCCCCGCACCGTGGCGCCAAGACCCGCGCCAAGGCGCAGGACTCGAAGGTCACCGACCCCGCTTCGGACTAATTCCACCGGCTCTCAGTGCCGAACCAGACCATGGACGCCTGTCGTCCACCCCCCGAGACCCCACCGGGTCCCGGGACGAACCATGTGAGGAAGACCGATCATGCCGAAGATGAAGACCCATAAGGGCACCGCCAAGCGCTTCCGGAAGACCGGAACCGGCAAGCTGGTCCGCCAGCAGGCCAACCGCCGCCACATCATGGAGAAGAAGCCCTCCAAGCGCACCCGTCGTCTCGACGGCCGGACGGACGTCGCGCCGGCCGATGTGCCCCGCGTGAAGCGGCTCCTCGGGCTCTGAGCCCATACATACGTAGAACCTTCGGTCACCGCACAAGGTGACCATCCCAGACCAGTGAGGATTGACCAGTGGCACGCGTGAAGAGAGCCGTCAACGGCCAGAAGAAGCGTCGGACCGTACTCGAGTCCACCAAGGGCTACCGTGGGCAGCGCTCGCGGCTGTACCGCAAGGCCAAGGAGCAGATGCTCCACTCGATGAACTACAGCTACCGCGATCGTCGCCAGCGCAAGGGCGACTTCCGCAAGCTGTGGATCTCTCGTATCAACGCCGCGGCCCGGGCCAACGACATGACCTACAACCGCTTCGTCCAGGGTCTCAAGCTCGCCGGTGTCGAGGTTGACCGCAAGGTTCTCGCGGACCTCGCCGTCACCGATCCGGCCGCCTTCACCGCGCTTGTCGAGGTTGCGCGCAAGGCGCTTCCGGCTGACGTCAACGCTCCGGCGGCCTGACGTCGCCGACTTGACGCACCACACCCCGCCCGGGCAGGGCGCACAGCGACCCGCGGATCCGTTCACCGAACGAACCCCGCGGGTCGCTTCTGCATCCAAGCTCCACCGTGCGGCGACCAGACGCAAGACCGGGCGATTCCTCGCAGAGGGCGCGAACTCGGTGGAGTCCGCGGTGGAGACGGGCCACGCGGTGGAGCTGTTCTGCGCGGAGGAGGCACTCGACAGGTTCGCGGACCTGCTCCGTCGGGCGGAGGACGCCGGAGTGCTCGTGTCGACCGTTACCGCGCGGGCGATGCGCGCGTTGTGCGACACGGTGACGCCGGCGGGGATCGTAGCGGTGTGCCGGACGGTGGTGCTCCACCCGGATCGAGATCCGGTCGTGACCTCGGTGGAGGCGCCACCGCGACTGGTGACCATAGGACAGGCTCTGGC
The DNA here is from genome assembly GCA_946570335.1 of uncultured Dietzia sp. GTDB lineage: Bacteria > Actinomycetota > Actinomycetes > Mycobacteriales > Mycobacteriaceae > Dietzia. The sequence goes on from CAMNYG010000046.1 coordinate 7,185, forward strand.
CGAGCCAGGCAATGTGGGAACCCTCATCCGGGTCTCGGATGCACTCGGCGCCGACGCGGTGTGGCTCACGGAGGGCGCGGTGGATCCCGAGAACACCAAGGCCGTCCGTGCCTCCGCCGGGAGTCTGTTCCACCTGCCGGTAGTGCGGGGGATCGCCGAGTCAGAGCTTGTCCCCCGCGCACGTGCACTGGGACTGCAGGTCGCAGTGGCCACAGCCGACGGTGAGGTGGACGTCGAGCACGCCGACGAGCAGCTCTCCCGCCCGACCGCGTGGATCTTCGGCAACGAGGCACACGGCGTGCCCGCAGCACTTGCTGAGGCGGCCGATCTGCGGGTCCGAATCCCCATCCGGGGACGTGCGGAGAGCCTGAACATCGTGACCGCCGCCTCGATCTGCCTCCACACCAGTGCCCGGCTGCAGGAGGCGGGTGTGTGAACGCCGCCCTCACCGTCCACACCTCGAGGGCGGGAGGACCGGCCGGTAGCGGTGCCCGATCCCCGGGCCCGTGGAGTCGGACCCCGGGAGTGCGGAGAGCACCCGGAGTGCCCGCACCGGGTCCCGGAGGAGATCCCCGCCGAGCTCGGCGACCGGGTCATCGGAGTTGACCTCGATGACCGTGCAGCGGGCCAGCGGTTCGGGTCCCCCCGGAGCTGCCGTGGATGGTGCCGCTGATGCCGTGGACATCGCCACCGCCCCTGGACGGCCCTGCCAGAGTGCGACGTCGACGAGTCCGGCG
>CAMNYG010000047.1 GCA_946570335.1 uncultured Dietzia sp.
AATTGACGAAGACACTCGATGCCCCGATATTGGTGTGCTCGCCGATCGTGGCGTCTCCGACGTAGGTGAGGTGCGGCACCTTGGTGTGGTTGCCGATGCGCGACTTCTTGACCTCGACGAAGGCGCCGATCTTGGTGGACTCACCCAGCTCGGCCTCAGGACGCAGGTAGGCGAAGGGGCCCACTTCCGCGCCGGCGCCGATCGTGGCCCCGATCGCGTGGGTGCGGGTCACCGTCGCGCCCGCGCCGACCGTGGTGTCCTGCAGCGTGGAGTCGGGTCCGACGACGACGTCGTCCCCGATTTCTGTCGCCCCGGTCAGGTGCGTTCCCGGGAGGATCGTCACGTCGCGTCCGATCTTCACGTCCACGTCGATCCACGTGCTCGACGGGTCCACGATCGTGGCACCCGCCCGCATCGCGGCCTCACACAGACGACGGTTCATCTCCGTGGAGAGCGCGGCCAACTGCACGCGGTCGTTGACACCGGCCACCTGGTCCGCGTCCTCCAGACGGTGGCCGCGGATGAGTCCGTTGGCCCGTCGGGCCAGCTGGATGACGTCCGTGAGGTACAGCTCGCCCTGCGAGTTGTCCGTGCCCAGCTGTCCGAGCTTGTCTCGCAGGACCTGGCCGTCGAACGCATAGATGCCCGAGTTGACCTCGGTGATCGCCTTCTCGTCGTCGGAGGCGTCCTTGTGCTCGACGATCCGCAGCACCTCGCCGTCGTCGTTCCTCACGATGCGGCCGTACCCCGTGGGATCGGGTGCCGTGGAGGTCAGGACGGTGACCGCCGCGCGCGGTCGCATAGCGTGCCGCGTCACCACCTCGCTCAGCGTCTGCGCGTCGAGCAGGGGGATGTCGGACGTGGTGACCAACACGGTCCCGTCGAATCCCTCGGGCAGTGCCGACATGCCCGCCGCGACCGCGTCGCCCGTCCCGTTCTGCTGCTCCTGGACCGCGGTGGACACCGGCACACCCAGTTCGTCGGCGAGCTCCGCCACCGCGGCGGAGACCTGCTCACGCTGGTGACCCACCACCACGACGATCTCGTCAGGGGAGATCCCGGCGGCCGCGTGGAGAGCGTGACCGAGCATGGTCCGCCCACACACGCGGTGCAGCATCTTGGGGGTGTCGCTCTTCATCCGCGTCCCTGACCCTGCGGCCAGGATGATGACCGCGGTCTTCCCGCGATCGGTCTGGGGTGTCGTCATCAGGTCTCCTCGGGCATGGCGGTGCCCTGTGGTGGGGTCGACGGTTCGGCCCAGGGTACGGACCGCGGTCAAGGATAGAGGGTGGGCGCGGCGATCCGGCCCATGTGGAGGGGTAGCGTCCACGAGGTGTCAGTGTTCAGACGGCAACTCGCGGACACCCGGCCGCTCCGCGAGCCGCACTTTCGCAGGCTGTGGATCGCCAACATCGTCACGGTGATCGGTGCGCAGCTGTCGATCGTCGCCGTGCCCCAGCAGGTGTTCCAGATCACCGGCAGTTCCGCCTACGTCGGACTGACGGGGGTGTTCGCGCTCGTGCCGCTCATCGTGTTCGGGCTCTGGGGCGGGGCCCTGGCCGACGCGCTGGACCGGCGCAAGCTGCTCATGGTCACCACCTCCGGCCTCATCGTGACCGCCGTCCTGTTCTGGCTCCAGGCCGCCGCCGGCAATCAGAACGTGTGGCTGGTGATGGGGCTGCTCGCCGTTCAGCAGGCGTTCTTCGCGGTCAACCAGCCCACCCGTTCGGCGATCATCCCCAAGCTCGTGCCGTCCGATCAGCTGGCCTCGGCCGCCGCGCTCAACATGACGGTGATGCAGTTCGGCGCGATCGTCGGTCCCGTCTCCGCGGGCATCCTCATTCCGGTACTGGGGCTGCAGACGCTGTACCTGCTCGACTCGTTCGCGCTGCTGGCGACCCTGTACGCCGTCTACCGCCTGCCCCCGCAACCGGTGTCCGGCGAGCGCAGGTCGGTGGGGCTGCGGTCGGTGATCGAGGGATTCGCCTACCTGGCCACCCGCCGCATCCTGCTGGCCTCGTTCCTGGTGGACATCATCGCGATGGTCTTCGGCATGCCGCGTGCACTGTTCCCACAGATCGCGACCGAGACCTTTGGTGATCCGATCTCCGGCGGGACCGCGCTGGGCCTGTTGTTCGCCGCGATGAGCGTCGGCGCCGTGGTGGGCGGGGTCTTCTCGGGTTGGATCCCGCGCGTGCGACGTCAGGGACTGGCGGTGCTGGTGTGTGTGGCGTTGTGGGGTGCGGCGATGGTCGTGTTCGGCATCGTCGTGGCCGTCGCCTCGCCGGGCGGATCGGCGCTCTGGCTGTGGCTCGCGCTGACCGCGCTGGCGTTCGGCGGTGCCGTGGACATGGTCTCTGCAGCCTTCCGGCAGGCGATCCTTCTCGACTCGGCCACCGACGAGATGCGCGGCCGACTGCAGGGCGTGTTCATCGTGGTGGTGGCCGGCGGGCCCCGCATCGGCGATGTGGCTCATGGTGTGGCCGCCGCGTCGGTGGGGACTGCCGTCGCGGCGTCGGGCGGTGGCGTGCTGGTGGTGATCGGTGTGGTGATCTGCGCGGTCGCGTTCCCGACGTTCCTGCGCTACACCGTCCGCAGCGCCGTCGAGCGCAGCAGCACGGGCTGAGACGGGCCGTCCTGCGCCGCTCTCATCCCGCCGGATACGGGGAGCCGCGCAGCAGTCGCGCCAGGTGCGCCGCATTGGCCGCGGCGGTGGCGTTGGTCGAGGCCACCGCCTCGGGGGTCGTGTCGAGATCCTTGTAGTCGACGGGGTTCATGGCCTCGTGGTTCCAGTAGGTGCAGCCCTGAGCGGGGATGGTGAACCCGATGTCGCTCAGCCCCTGGAACATGTCGGCGACGATCTTGTGCGCGCCGTCCTCGTTCCCGACCACCGCCACCACGGCGACCTTGCCGAACATCGCCGGCCGACCCTGGTCGTCGGTGGCCGACAGTTGCGCGTCGAGCCGTTCGAGCACCCGCTGCGCGATGCTGGACGGGTTTCCCAGCCAGGTGGGCGTGGCAAGTACCAGCACATCGGCCTCGCGGACCTTGCCGAGGATCGCGGGCCATTCGTCGCCGGCGCCCATGTCGTCGTCGACCCCCGGGAACACGTCGTGGTCGACCACACGCACGCTCTCCCCGGCGACCCCGTGGTCGGCCAGCTCGTCGAGCACCTGGCGCGCGATGAGCTCGCTGCTGGATTCCGCGGGCGAGGGTTTGAGCGAGCAGACCAGCGCGAGCGCCTTCAGATCGGTGTCGTTGTGACGCACGTCGGTATCCATGCGGCGGACGCTATGGCCGGGTGCGCCGAGGCACAACCGGTCGACGGGCCGCTGTCCGGATACTTCTCCTCATCGGCGAGATTTCTCCGGCGCGTCGCCACGCTGATGATGAGCGACTCGCCGCACCGGCACAGCGACCCGGCGTTCGCGTACGAGCCGGCGACCGCGTGGATCCGCGGAAAGGGGATCACCATGTCCGCGGAAACCACATATGTAGAGGAAAGGCTGGTGGCCGACGTCGTCGTCGAACGACTCACGGACTGGGACGCGGAACGAACCTACGGCTACGCCGGGGACGGCAACAATCCCTCCTGGACCCGGTGATGGTCGGGGAGGTGCCCGGATTCGACATGGCCGGCTACGCCGAACTGTCGGGCCTGCGCGGGGTCCGGGTGGAGGCGGCAAGGGAGTTGGGGTCCGAGTCGGATGCGGCGTTCTCGGCTGATCGACCCGCGGTGATCGACGCTGTGACCGACCCGGATATCCCGCTTCTGCCTCCGTTCCCGCACGGTCGCGAGATGCTCGAGCGCATGAGGACGGGCCTGCGGGCCGAAGGCGACACGGGATCGCACGCGCTGGATCTGCTGGAGACCTACGTGAGCATGGAGGAACGCTACCTATGACCGGACCCGACGAGCAGGGTGGAGATCGCTGGGAGCAGGACTTCCGGCCGGACGAGGAGATGCAGGCGTCTCCCCGACGGAGTCGGCAGCCGTTGCTCGCGATCCTCGCGATCCTGGGGATCATCCTGCTCGTGCTGGCCGTGGCGATCAACGGTGGGATCTGACGGGCTGAAGGCCGTGGTACCCCGACCGCTCAGCGGGGTCGGCGGACTGGTCAGGTCGGAGATGCTGGTTACCGGTGGTGTGTCGTAGTGCGGTGATATAAGTTCCTTCACATTCGAAGGAAGGCTCTACCATGACCAATCCCGGCCCCTGGACGCCCGGCCAGCGCCCCGCTGGCAACTCTGGCCCGCACCAGGACCCTCTGCCCTATGGCGGCGGGCCCACCCCCGGTCAGCCGTTCGACGGACAGCCCAGCCCTGGACAGCCGTTCGGGGGTCAGTCCTTCAACGGAGGGCCTCATGGCGGCCAGCCCTACGGCGGCGGACCCGAGGGGCGGCCCGGGAAGGAGAAGGGCGGCTGGGTCAAATGGGTCTTGATCATCGTCGCGGTGCTGTTCCTCATCGGAATGTGCTCGGTGATCGTCGGGAGCGACGAGGAGAGCGCCACCGAGTCCCCGGTCGCCACCAGTGAGCCGGTTGCGCCGGCAGCGCCCGCTACCGATCCGGAGCGACCGTCCGGGCTCTCGCTGGATCCCACCTTCGAACCGGCGGCTGAGCCGGAGCCTGCGCCCGAACCGGAGCCCGAGCCGGAACCCGCGGTGGCCGAGGTGCCACGTGAGTTCCAGAACGCGGTGCGATCGGCGAATCAGTACCTGAACTACACGTCGTTCTCCCGCCAGGGCCTGGTCGACCAGTTGCTGTTCGAGAACTTCAGTCCGGACGCGGCGCAGTACGCGGTCGACAATGTCGATGTGGACTGGAACGAGCAGGCTGCCAAGAAGGCTCAGGAGTATCTGGACTACACCTCGTTCTCGAGGCAGGGGCTCGTGGACCAGCTCCTCTTCGAGGGCTTCACTGCGGAGCAGGCGGAGTACGGGGTCAGCCAGGCTTACTGAGCTGGCTACAGTGGCCGGGCACGGTCGACGCGGAGAACGGGGCTGACCTGGGCTCCCCCGCCAGGACTCGAACCTGGAATGCCTGAACCAAAATCAGGAGTGTTGCCGATTACACCACAGGGGAACGGCCCGCGGGCGAGCCGTCACCAGTGTGGCACATGGGCAAGACCCCACCGGCGAGTACCTGTTCGCGGGTGGGGTCTTGTCGTCGTCATACCCGGAAAACAGGGGCCACGATCGGCGGCTGCGGGGACATCCACGGTGAGCCGGCGGCTGCACACCGCGCTCCGATAGGCTTTGCCGGCGAAGGGGGCCGAATCACATGGCAGATCACACCGGGGCCGCACCGGCACCACGCACCAGGATGTCGGCGGCCAAGCGTCGCCAGCAGCTGGTCGAGGTGGGCCGGCGGATCTTCGCCGAGTACGGCTACGACGCGGCAACGGTCGAGGAGATCGCCGCCGTCGCCGGCGTCTCCAAGCCGGTCGTCTACGAACACTTCGGCGGCAAGGAAGGTCTGTACGCGGTCGTCTGTGACCGCGAGTTGGCCTACCTCGGCGCAGAGATCACCGAGTCCCTGCAGGGTGAGGGCTCACGACGCCGCATCGAACGGGCGGCGATGGCCCTGCTGCGCTACGTGGAGGAGCGCACTGACGGGTTCCGCATCCTGGTACGCGATTCCTCTCCTGCGGGTGGGGGTTCCTATTCGACCCTGCTCAACGACGCCACCTCCAGCGTCACCTACATCCTCGAGGAGGAGTTCGCGGCCCGCGGTTTCGACCCGGTCACCACGATCGTCTACGCACAGGCGCTGGTCGGCATGGTCTCCGGCACCGCCCAGTGGTGGCTCGACGTGCGCACGCCTCCCAAGGAGGAGGTGGCCGCGCACATCGTCAACCTCTGCTTCAACGGACTGTCGCACCTGGATCCGGCACCGACGCTCGAGGCCGGAGTGATGGAGAAGTACTCCGGCCACAGTCACCCCGAAGGGGAGTCGGCTGGCCGTGACATGCGTCCGGGCCCGGCCCGACCGTAGGTGTGAGCCCGGACGAGACACCTCGGTGCGCGCGACGTGACGCAGTGAGCCTGCCTCTCGCTCGGCCGTTCTGGCCCGGGACGTGGACATAGGGCACGCACGAAGTCACGGTCGCGCCAGCTCACCGACGAGCAGTGGGAGCCGATCGATCCCCTGCCGCCCTCATGGGAGGAAAGAGCCCCTGTCGCCCTCGAACGGAGGGCGACAGGGGCATCCATTCTGCGGCAGCCGCTAGATCGGCGGAGGCCTCATCTACCGCTGACGCATCTACCGCTGCCGCGCAGCCACCTTCTGGCGGGACCTTCCCCGTGAGGATCGCGGGGCGCGGCCGGCCGTCTGGAAGCATCACGCGCGCTACGTGGTCACCGGGTTGGCGGCGCTATGACGCCGCGCCGCCGGGATGTCGGTGGCGTTGACGGCGTCGGCGGCGGTCAGCGGATCAGTACGTCAGACCCCGTCCGGTGCCTGGGAATCCGGCAGCTGTGCGGCGTCGCTGCGCAGGCGGAACGAGACGACGATCATGATCAGCCCGACGATCACGCCGAACCAGCCGGCGAACGGCAGGAAGTTCTCGATCGACGACGGCCCGAAAACCACCAGGCCGAGGCCCAGCACGGCGATGGCCACACCGACCGCGCCCATAACCCACACGTTGGGGACGACAGTCCGAAGGGTCGATGCGCCGTAAGCCACGAGCGCGCCGGAGGCGATCAGCCAGAGCCCGAAGAGCAGGACGAGCGCGGTGACCGTGATCGATGGCCAGAACAGTACGATCAGACCCAGCACGATGAAGGCGGTACCGGACCCGACGAACAGGTTCTTGGAGCCACTGTGCTCGCGGAGTCCGAGGCCGGTGGTGATATTCATGGCGCCGTCGGCGATAGCGAATGCCGCCACGAGGAACACCGCCAGCGTGAGATTGGTGCTGGGTGCCACCAACGCGGTGATGCCGAGAACTAGCGCGAGCACACCCCGGATTAACTGGATCCACCAGTTCCGGGTGAGGGACGTGATCATTACTTCCACCTCTCTGTCAGCGGGCCTTTGGCCGCTACGACTAGTTATAGTGCCCGCAAGTCGGGCAGAAGGCAGCGCACTGTGTGGAAATGGACTCTAGACGGCGTTGATCGGTCCCAGCAGTCGTGGGTCAGTGCCGAGTTCCACGTGTTGACGGCCATCCAAGGTTACCGGAGGTGATCGCCCCTGTTCGCGGCGTCGGCGGGCGAGGTGATATGTCAGGGTCCCGCGCTGCGCGAGTGGCGGCGGGCTCGGTCTCACAGATTCGCGAAGAAGTCCGCCCAGTAGAAGTCCCAGAACGCCCACAGGATGATCCCGGCCACGGCCAGGTACCAGACCACCACGGGCACCAGGTGCCAGCGCTGCAGCGCCCGGACCCAGCCGGCGCCGGTGAGCTTGGACAGTACGTGCAGCAGCGTGTACCAGAACATGGGGATGGTGGCGGCCCACACGACCATGCACCACGGGCACAGGACGCGGATCTCGAAGATCGACTGGTAGGCCAGCCAGTGGATGAACCCGGCGGCGAAGGTCATCCCGAGTAGCGTGCCCACCCAGTACCAACGCGGGAAGCGGACGCCGGAGGCGGCGGCCACACCGATCGCGATCACGATGCCGTATCCGATCAGCCCGATGAACGGGTTGGGGAAGCCGAATGCGGCGCCCTGTTCGGAGTTGATGACGCTCTTGCAGCTCATCAGGATGGAGAAGTTGCAGGCCGGGTCGTAGTCCGGGTTCTCGAGCAGCCGGATCTTGTCGAGGCTGAGCTGGAACGACGCGAGCAGGGCGATCGCCGAGCCGACGGCCAGCAGGATGCCGAGTCCGCGGTCGGTGAAGATCCGCGATACGGGCGCGCCCGGAGCGGCGGTGACCTCGGCGGGCGCGGCGGCGCT
>CAMNYG010000048.1 GCA_946570335.1 uncultured Dietzia sp.
TCCGAGGACCCCACGGGATCACTGGCGGTCCTCGCCATGGACGGCTCAGCCCGTTCGCCGGCGCCCTCCGGCTCCGATGGCCCGGGTCGGCGGAGGCGGGCCAGTGGATCGCGCCTGAGTTCGTCGATCGGGGTGTCGCATTCCCGGCTGAGCGCGCGGAGCAGTGCCGCTCGGTCGGTGAATCCCGCGGTCCTGGCGGCGCTCTCGCTGCTCGAACCACCGCGCAGGGCCCGGACCGCCACATTGAGTCGACTCCGCGTGCGCCACTGCTGGAACGTGAGCCCGGTTTCCGCCAGGAACAGCCGCTGGATCTGCCGCGGGCTGATCGAGAACCGCTCACAGAGCGAGGCCAGGGTGTCGGGGGAGTCCGCGGCGAGCTCGGCGACCTGGCGTGCGGTGGGATGGACGGGCGAGGGCACGGCGAATGCCTCGCTGAGCAGTGCCGAGACGATGTCGTCGAGCCTGTCGGTGAACAGGGTCACCTGCTCGTGCGTGTACGGCTGTGCTGCGAGTCTGGCGAGCATCAGGTCGGTGATGGCAGGGACGACGCCGAGCCTCCGGACCCTCTCGACCGGAGTGTTCCGCGGTGACAGGAATGGTCCGAGCGCGATCGAATGCCGGTCCAGCTCAAGTGCATGGGGGACGCCTGGTGCGAGCAGTACCGATGTGCGCGGTTCGAGCGTGATGCCCGACCCGTCCACGGTGAGATGCCCGCGGCCCATGACCATGTGCACGATGTGGGGTACCTGGTGAGTGTGTTCGGGGTGGCCGAAGAATCGGACCCGACTCTCGGGAACCGCCATCGCCAGTTCTCGTGTGAATCCCACTGGTGCCCCTCGTCCTTCTCCTCGCGCGTGACAGGTGTCACTGTGTCGCCTTCTGACCGTGGCTGTGTCGCATCAGGTCTTCCGGGAGTGCCCGCAACGCTCTACCCTTCTCCGAGGGCTATTTGGTAAGCCTCACCTAATCTTGCACCGGAGGATAGATGTCACACAACACCCGTGGGCTGAGGCGACCGATCGTCGCCGCACTGACCCTCATGATGGCCGCCACCGCGGCGTGCTCGTCCGGGGACGCGGACCCGTCGGCGGGTGCTTCTGGCGGGACAGGTGAGACCCGGGTGGTCAGCACCCCGGAGGGTGACGTCGAGGTGCCGTCGGACCCCGAGCGCGTGGTGGTGCTCAACTACGCGCTGGTCGGATACCTCTATGAACTCGACGTTCCCGTGACGGCGACGATCCCCGAGGACGCCAGTCAGGCCAGCGGAGAGTTCTCCGAGATGTGGGGGGACCATCCCGCCGAGGACGGTACGGAGTTCCTGCCGTGGTCGGCGGACGGGTTCGACCTCGAGGCGATCCTCGCCACCGACCCCGATCTGATCGTGGCGGGAGGGTGGGGCTTCCCGGGTTTCCAGGCGGAGGAGGCGTACGAGGACCTGTCGGCGATCGCACCGACGGTCCTCGTGGACAGGTCGTACGCCGACTGGCGCGACCAGGCCGAGTTCCTGGCGGTGGACGTCTTCGACGACCGGGGTGGGTTCGACGAGATGGTCTCCACCTACGAGGACCGGGTCGCCGAGGTCGCCGGATCGATCGAGGTCCCGCCGCAGCCGACCTCCTTCATCAGCGTCACCGCTGACGGCGCGCCGTATGTGCTGTTCGAGGGCACCGGTCTGCCCTTGATGTTCGATGAACTCGGATTCCGGACCAACGACCTCGTCGCCCAGTACGACCTCGCCCCGTACCAGCCCGGTGGAGACATGGCCGAGCTGTCGACCGAACAGCTCGGCCAGATGGTCGACAGTGAGACCCTGTTCATCATGGGGTTCAACGCGGACACGACATCCGTGTCCGAACTGACCGACACCCCCGCCTGGCGTAACCTGCCCGCCTTCGTGAACGGGAACGCCTACGACCTGCCGTACTGGGCCCTTCGACACGACTACAACGAGGCGCTCGCCCTCCTCGACATGGTCCAGGAGGAGTTCGGTCGATGAGTCTGCCCGATCTCGTCATCCATCCGCTGGTGGTGCGCACCGCGCACGTCGTGTCGGTCGAGGACCTGGGAGGCCGGATCCGACGGGTCCGTCTGGAGGGCGACGAACTCGGCGCCTTCGTCCGCGAGGGGATCAGCCACCCGGCGTTCAGCGCGCCCGGCTTCGACGACCACATCAAGCTGATCTTCGCAGGCGACGGAGATATCGAGTCGGCCCTGCCACGCCAGCTCGTCGACGGCATCGAATGGACGCCCGCCGAGCACAGGATCACCAGGGATTACACCCCGCACAGCGTGGACCCGGACTCGGGAGCCTTCTCCCTGGACTTCGTGCTGCACGGTGACGGTCCGGCGGTGAGCTGGGCGCAGGGCGCGGCCCCGGGCTCGCCCCTGAGCTTCGTGGGCCCCAAGTCGTCACAGGTCCTACCCGACGAGGCGACATCGATCGTCCTCATCGGCGACGAGACTGCGCTTCCCGCGATCCACCGCTTTCTCAAGGAGCGTCCTCTGGCGGTTCCCGCGCACGTGGTGCTGATGACCGTCGGGACCGGAACGCCTCCCGAGCTCCCGATCGGAGAGAGGGACTCACTGCGGCTGGAACGGATGCCGGAACCGGACGGGGACGCCATCGCGGCACTGTTCGACGAGGTGTCCTCCGCGGAGGCACTCGGCGACACCCCGTTCGTCTGGGCGGCAGCTGAGGCGCGTGCCCTGCTTCCGCTCCGGCGACGGCTGGCCGGGCGCGTGGCGAAACCCCACCGCAGTATCACCGGCTACTGGCATCAGGAACACTCGCAGGAGGACAGCGAGACCGCACCGGAGCTCCCCGAGCCGCCGGTCGCGTGGTTCGCGGTCCGTGCCGCCCTGCAGACCGGATTCCTCGATGCGCTGAGGCAGGGGCCGAGGTCGACGACAGAGGTGGCCTCGGAACTCGGTGTCAGGGACGTACTGGATCCGCTGGCGTCCGTCCTCGCCACCGCGGGACTGCTCGTCCGGACGGATTCCGGTCGCTGGGAATTGACCGATCTGGCCGTCGACCTCGTCGACGACGCCCACGAGCGGGACGAGTACACCGGTACACAGGCCGACCAGGTTCTCGCCCTCCGGCATCTGGCGGACTCCCTGCGTGACGGGCTCCCCGCCTGGCAGGTGGACACCGGCTCCTCGTTCGCCGAGTCCGCCCGAACCGACCCGGAGGTGGCGCACCACCTCGAGCACGAGTCCGAGCCGCTGGTGTTCCTCCAGCACGGACTCCGGCGGGTCCTGCAGGGGCTGGGCGGGCAGGACATCGTCGTGGTGGGGCCCGGCGCAGACCTGGTGACCCGACTCGCCAGCGGCGCGATGGACGGTGTCCGCACGGACGCACCGGATGAGCCGGTGGATGTGGTGGTCTCCGCGATGCTCCTGAGTCACCTCGACGACGAGTCGGCGAAGGCCCACCTGCGGGAGCTGGCGGGAACCGCGTCCCGCGCACTGGTCATCGACTCGAGCGTTCCCGACGGGCTGTCGTCCCGCTTAGCCACGGGGCGGGCCCTGCTGCGGTTCGTCACCACGGGGCGCGATGCCCGGAGCCGGGACGCGGTCGGCGAACTGGCCCGCACCGCCGGATGGACCGTGGGGGCGCGTCACGCGCTCGGGTGGGGTGTCGTCGCCGACGAACTCATCCGGGACACCACCGACACCGCCCGCCGGTGACGTTGACCGCCGCCACCGGCCACGACCTGTCACCCAGGCCCTCGTCACCCCGGTCCGAGCCGCCGCGGACCGGGTCCGGGACACGGCGGACAGTGGGACGCGTAGCGGGATTTGCAGGCGGACTCTGCCTGCTGGCGGCGGTCTGCGTGCTGAGCCTGTTCGTCGGATCCGCGGCGCTCGGCCCCGAGCAGGTCATCGCGGCACTGACCGGCTCAGCCGACCCGGTCACCCGGGCCACCGTGCTCGAGATGAGACTGCCCCGCACGCTTCTCGGCGTACTGGTGGGCGCCGCACTCGGCGTGGCAGGAGCGCTCGCCCAGGCGCTGACACGCAATCCGCTCGCCGACCCCGGGATCCTCGGCGTCAACGCCGGGGCGGGCCTGGCCGTCGCGCTGGCGGTGGCGTTCTTCGGCATCACCACGATCGACGGCTACGTGTGGTTCGCCTTCGCCGGAGCCCTCCTGTCGTTCGCCCTGGTCTACGCGATAGCTCTCCGCGGCCCACACGGGGCGACCCCGGTGCGGCTCACCCTGATCGGTGTGGCGCTGACCGCGGTGTTCACCGGCATCTCCCAGTCCTTGGAACTCGTACTGCCCCGCGTCTTCGACCAGATGCGGTTCTGGGGCGTCGGCAGCATCGCGGATCGTCCCGCGGTGACCGTCGCGTTCGTCGCCCCCTTCATAGTGGTGGGTCTGGTGATGGCCCTGGCCACCGGCCGCGCCGTCAACGCCATCGCCCTCGGCGACGACCGGGCCCGCTCCCTGGGCGTACCGGTCGGACTCGTGCGCGGGGCCTCCGCTCTGGCGATCACCGTCCTGTGTGGCGCCGCCACCGCCGCGGCCGGGCCGATCGCGTTCGTGGGTCTCATGGTTCCGCACGCGGTCCGCCTGGTCTGTGGCCCGGACCAGCGATGGATCATGGCCTACTCGGTGGTGGCGGCCCCGGTGCTCCTGGTGATCGCCGACATCGTCGGACGCCTCGTCGTGTGGCCGGCGGAACTGCGCGTCGGCGTCGTCACCGCACTCCTCGGTGCCCCGGTGCTGATCTGGCTGGTACGACGTGCAGAGCGAGGTGGCCTGTGACGCGCCGTCCCGGAGGTGAACCGGAAGACAGGACGGTCGGCGGAGGCAACGGCCCGCGGCGGCGACCCGAGCGGGCGATCCGACTGGGCAGGATCAGCCGCATCGTGGCGCCCACCGATGTCCTGGCCGCCGTTGTCGTCGTCGTCCTCGTCTTGGTCCTGGTCGCCGCCGCCCTCATGTTCGGCGACAGCCTGGTTCCTCTCGACAGGGTCCTGCGCGCATTCGCCCCCGGCGCCGACCGCCTCGACGCGATGGTGGTGGTGCAGTGGCGAGCCCCCCGCGCGTTCGCCGCGGCCCTGTTCGGCGCCTGCCTCGGAGTCAGCGGCGCGATCTTCCAATCGCTGACGCGCAACCCGCTGGGCAGTCCCGACATCATCGGTCTCAACACCGGCGCGTTCACCGGCGTGCTGGTGGTGATCAGTCTCGGAGGAATGGGATACGCCGCGGTGTCGGCCGGGGCGGTGATCGGGGGAGTGGGCGCGGCCGTCCTGGTGTACCTGTTCGCCTACTCGTCTGGTCTCCAGGGCTTCCGACTCATCATCGTGGGTATCGCGGTCAGCGCCTTCCTCGGGGCGGTGAACTCGTGGATCGTCATCCGATCAGAGCTCGACGTCGCGCTCCGCGCCGCGGTGTGGGGAGCCGGATCCCTCAACGGGGTCCGTTGGCCGCAGCTGCTGGGAGCCGGAGCGCTCGCCCTCGTCCTCGCCGCGGTGATCCCCTGGCTGGCCCGGCGCATCGCCCAACTGGAACTGGGCGACGACTCCGCACGCGTCCGTGGCGTGCGGACAGAACCGGTCAAAGCCGTGGCCGTGGTGGTGGGTGTGGCGCTGACGGCGCTCGTCACCGCGGTGACAGGACCCATCGCCTTCGTCTCGCTGGCCGCGCCGCAGATCGCACGACGGGTCCGGCGGTGGTCGAGCGGCTTCGACCCCGTCGGCTCAGCGCTCATCGGGGCGGTGCTGTTGTGCGGTTCCGATCTGATCGCCCAGCACGCGCTCCCCACCGCGAGCGTCCCGGTCGGCGCGGTGACCGTATGCCTCGGCGGTGTCTATCTCGTGTACCTGCTGATGCGGGAGAGTGACAGGAGTTGAATGTGGAACCGACCCTTCAGGCCCGTGCGGTGTCCGTGGCCTACCGGCGGGGCGAGACCGTGCTGTCCGACGTCTCGGCGAGCGTGCCGGCCGGGGAGTTCACGGCCATCATCGGGCCCAACGGGTGTGGTAAATCCACGCTGCTCAGGGCCTTCACCAGGCTGCTCACCCCCTCGTCCGGTCAGGTGCTGGTCAACGGCGAGGACATCTCCCGCATTCGACCCGTGGAGCTGGCGCGCCGGATGAGTCTGCTCCCACAGGATTCACCGATCCCGGACGGGATTCGGGTGGCCGAGCTGGTCCGGCGTGGCCGCTACCCGCACCAGACGCTCTTCGCACAGTGGAGCGCCCGCGACGAGGAGGCGGTGGCGACCGCCATGCGGTCGACCCACGTCGACGACCTGGCGGATCGACTCGTCGACACCCTGTCCGGCGGTCAACGCCAGCGGGTGTGGATCGCACTGGCCCTCGCGCAGGATGCGCCCTGCCTGCTGTTGGATGAGCCGACGACGTTCCTGGACATCGCGCACCAGGTGGAGACACTGCGGCTGCTCGACGACCTCCGTGCGCAGGGCCGCACGATCGTGGCGGTGCTGCACGAGTTGGGCAACGCGGCGAGATTCGCAACGCACCTGATCGTGATGAAGGGCGGACGGGTGGTGGCAACGGGGCGGCCCGCCGAACTGCTGACCGAGGAGTTGATCGGGGAGGTCTTCGATCTGCGGTGCCGGGTGATTCCCGATCCGGATACCGAGACGCCGGTCATCCTGCCGCGGTGATGGCCACCTGCCGGTTGATCCCCTCCGTCCGCCGGGCCCCTGGCGGGCGTGTGCCGGCGTCTCCACGACTCGGCCCTGTCCGACCGGTGGCGGCCGGCTGCTCAGGAGTCGCGGAGCCTCTCGAGCGCTCCGAGCACGACGTCCTTGTTGGTGGTCTGCCAGAACGGGGGCAGTGAGGCGCGTAGGTAGCCGCCGTAACGAGCGGTGACCAGGCGGGAGTCGAGTATCGCGACGACGCCGCGGTCCTCGGTGCGTCGCAGGAGTCGGCCGACGCCCTGCGCGAGCAGGAGGGCGGCGTGGTTACCAGCGACGGCGAGGAACCCGTTCCCTCCGCGGGCGGCCACCGACCGCTGCCGGGCGGACAGCAGCGGATCATCGGGGCGCGGGAACGGAATCCGGTCGATCACCACCAACGACAGGGATTTGCCGGGCACGTCGACGCCCTGCCAGAGCGAGAGCGTCCCCACGAGTGTGGTCTCCTCGTCCTCCGCGAACTGCGCCACGAGAGTGGCGGTGGAATCCTCGCCCTGACACAGGACCGGGGTGTCGAGCCGTTCGCGGAGGAGCTCGGCCGCGGCCTTGGCCGCGCGCATCGACGAGAACAGTCCGAGCGTGCGGCCACCAGCTGCGGTGATGAGATCCACCAGTTCGTCCTCCGCGGCCGGCGCGGTGCCGTCGCGTCCCGGGGCGGGAAGATGCTCGGCCACGTACAGGATTCCGTTACGTGGGTAGTCGAACGGTGATCCCGCGTCGAGGCCGGTCCAGCGCAGCGACGCCGCGTCGTCGTCGGACGGTGGTTCGAGCGACACCGCCGTCGAGGAATCGACACGGGTGGACGAGGACGGTGGGAGCCCCCAGCTGGCGGCGAGCCCGTCGAACTTGCCGCCCGTGGTGAGGGTGGCGGAGGTGAGGACGACGGTGGACTCGGCGAAGAGCCGTGTGCGAAGGAGCCCGGCGACGGTCAACGGGGCGACCCGCAGGATCCGGCCGCGGCGGTCCTCGACGCTCATCCAGACGATCTCCAGGCGCTCGGCCACGGGCTTGTCGTACGAGGAGAGCATGCGGTCGGCGGCGTCGGCGATCTCGTCCAGCGCCGCCAGTGTCTTCTGC
>CAMNYG010000049.1 GCA_946570335.1 uncultured Dietzia sp.
CTACAGCCACCGTAGCCGTCTCCCATGGCCGCGCCCGTGCCTCGCTGGCCGCGCTGCAGGCCGAGGAACGTGACTCCTCTGCGGCGGTGGCCACTGCACTGGGGCGGGTCAACGCGATCGGGGACCAGGGGCGACTCGCGGACGTCTCGGCTGCGGAACGTGAACTGGACGAGGCGGAGAAGGAGAACACCGCGTTGTGGCGCCGGGCCCGGGCCGCGGATCTGCTGCACCGCACGCTGACCGAACGCCGCTCGGAGGCACTTCGGTCCTATCAGGAGCCCTTCCACCGGGCGGTCGTCGACCTCGGGACCCTGGTCTACGGCCGCGACTTCGACGTCCGCCTCGGGGATGACCTGACGATCCTGTCCCGCCGGATCGGCGATGTCACGGTCGATTACGACTCGCTCTCGGGTGGCGCCAGGGAGCAGTTGGCGGTCATCGTCCGGATCGCCTGCGCACGCCTGGTCGGTAGCGAAGGAGTGCCGGTCTTCCTCGACGACACCATGGGCTATACCGACCCCACCCGCCGGATGACCATGGGCGCCGTCATCGCTGCCGCAGCGTCCACCTCGCAGGTCATCGTGCTCACCTGTGACCGTGCGAGGTTCGCCGGCGTCGGCGCGGCCCGGACCCACGTGATGCGCCGGACGGCGGCTCCGACGGAGTGAACGCCGTTAGCTCGGGCCGCCGTTTGTCGGTGGCCAGGTGGTGCCGGGCGACCTGGCGCGTGCTGTAATAGGCGCATGAGCGAGACACGCTGGTTGAGCGATGAAGAACAGCGCATGTGGCGTCGGTACAGGGACGTGAACCAGCTGCTGGACCTCGCGATCGAGCGCCAACTGCAGCGGGACGCGGCGATGTCGCAATCGGACTACTCCGTATTGGTAAGCCTCAGCGAGGCAGAGGGGGGCGGGCTCCGGGCCCGAGACCTCGGCGCCGCGCTCGGCTGGGATCGCAGTCGCGTGTCGCACCAGGTGCGGCGCATGGAGGGGCGCGGGCTGGTGTCCAAGAACGAATGCGCCGAGGACGGCCGTGGCACTATCGTCTCCCTCACGGACGAGGG
Organism: uncultured Dietzia sp.; assembly: GCA_946570335.1. Taxonomy (GTDB): domain Bacteria; phylum Actinomycetota; class Actinomycetes; order Mycobacteriales; family Mycobacteriaceae; genus Dietzia. Next base: position 1,064 of record CAMNYG010000049.1, read on the forward strand.
GGCGCGGGCCATCGGTTCGGTCGCCCCGAAGCACGTGGAAAAGGTCCGCGAACTGTTCATCGACGTGGTCAGCGACGACGAGGTTCGCATGCTCACCGAGATCTACGAGCGGGTGGTGGCGCGTATCGGTGAGGTCGACGGGATCACGCTGCCCAGTTAGTTGAGTCCGGATGCCGACTCATCACGGCCGCTGACCGGGCCGGCGCACCCGGCCGGGACGCGGCACGCTCTGCCGGCACGGCGTTGACGGCTCAGAGGCAATCGCCGGGTTCATAGCGCTCAAGGTCCCGGCTCACACGACATGACCGGGACAGAAGAAAAGGCCCGGGCGAATCGCCCGGGCCTTCATCCGTGGTGCCCCCGAAGGGAATCGAACCCCTGACCTTTGGTACCGGAAACCAACGCTCTATCCCCTGAGCTACGAGGGCGGGATACCGACCGCGCACGCGGGCCGGAGGCTGTTCTCCCAGGGGCACCGTTGTGGGCGGCCCCTCTCGAACAGCGAGACTGATCGTAGCACCGCATCCCGTGCAGGGCCGCATCGGGCCCCCGGCACGGGCGGTGGCAGTCGAGACCGGTGTCCGATTCTCCGCACGACGTGCCGACACCTAGGATATGAAGACGTGACTCCCGCCGATCTCGCCGCCGTCATCCGTGCCGCACTCCTCGCTGTTCTCACCGATCGTGGGGCTGACATCTCACTTGTTCCGGAGACGGTGACGGTCGAGCGTCCACGCAACCCCGAACACGGCGACTACGCGACCAACATCGCGCTGCAGTTGGGTAAGAAGGTCGGCGTGGCCCCGCGCGATCTCGCCAACGAACTCGCGGAAAAGCTGGCCGCCGATCCGGGTGTGGCGTCGGCGGAGGTCGCCGGGCCGGGATTCATCAACATCCGACTCGACTCGGGCGCCCAGGGCTCGCTCGTAGCCTCGGTGCTCGAGCTGGGTGATGCGTACGGCCACGGCGACGCCATGCGCGGTCGGCGGGTGAACCTGGAGTTCGTCTCCGCCAACCCGACCGGGCCCATCCACCTCGGCGGAACCCGCTGGGCCGCTGTCGGCGACGCGCTGGGACGTGTCCTTGAGGCCTCCGGCGCGGAGGTCACCCGGGAGTACTACTTCAACGACCACGGCGCGCAGATCGACCGCTTCAGTAAATCGCTCGCCGCGTCCGCCAAGGGGGAGCCGACCCCCGAGGACGGCTACGCCGGTGCCTACATCGAGGACATCGCGGCGCGCATCGTCGCCGAGCGCCCCGACGTCCTGGACAAGCCCGAGGCGGAGGCCCTGGAGATCTTCCGTGCTGCCGGTGTGGACCAGATGTTCGCTCACATCAAGTCCTCACTGGCGGATTTCGGCACGGTGTTCGACGTCTACACCCACGAGAACTCGATGTTCACCTCCGGCGCGGTCGACCGGGCCATCGAGACCCTCAAGAGCAACGGCAACCTGTACGAGTCCGACGGCGCATGGTGGCTCAGGTCGACCTCGTTCGGAGACGACAAGGACCGGGTGGTCCTCAAGTCCGACGGCAACGCCGCCTACATTGCCGGTGACATCGCGTACTTCCTCGACAAACGTGAGCGTGGCTTCGACCTGTGCATCTACATGCTCGGAGCGGATCACCACGGGTACATCGGCCGGCTCAAGGCCGCGGCGGCCTCGCTCGGGGACGACCCGGCGACGATCGAGGTGTTGATCGGACAGATGGTCAACCTCGTCCGTGACGGTGCCCCGGTGAAGATGAGCAAGCGCGCCGGCACCGTGATCACGCTGGACGACCTGGTGGACGCGATCGGCGTGGACGCCGCCCGATACGCGCTGATCCGGTCGTCGGTGGACCAGACGATGGACATCGACCTCCAGCTGTGGGCCTCGGCGACCAACGACAACCCGGTGTTCTACGTCCAGTACGCGCACGCCCGCCTGTGCTCCCTGGCGCGAAACGCCGCCGACCTCGGGGTCACGTTCGAGGGCGCCGACCTGTCCCTGCTGGTCGAGGACCGGGAGGGTGCTCTCATCCGGACCATCGGGGAGTTCCCGCGCGTCGTGGCCAGCGCCGCCGACCTCCGGGAGCCGCACCGGGTCGCCCGCTACCTCGAGGAGTTGGCAGCCGCCTACCACCGGTTCTACGACACGTGCCGCGTACTGCCGATGGGGGATGAGGAACCGGGCCCGCTGCACGCCGCACGCCTCGCCCTCAGCACGGCCACACGGCAGACCCTCGCCAATGGTCTGCATCTCATCGGCGTCAGCGCACCGGAGAAGATGTGAGCGCGCATCCCGCCGGAGCCCGGCACGAGTACCCACACGCACCCACGATCGGTGAGCGACCCGCCGCCCCCGACGCTCTGATGAATCTCGCCCCCGCGGTGTGGCCCCGCGGTGCCGAGCGTGGCGACGACGGCACGGTCGAGTTCGCCGGGGTCCCGGCTACCGAGCTGGCCGCGGAATTCGGCACGCCACTGTTCGTGATCGACGAGGACGATTTCCGGTCCCGCTGCCGCGAGATGGCCGAGGCCTTCGGGGGAGCGGATCGAGTGCACTACGCCTCCAAGGCGTTCCTGTGCACCGAGGTCGCACGCTGGGTCGCAGAGGAGGGACTGAGTCTGGACGTCGCCTCCGGTGGAGAACTGGCGATCGCGCTGCGCGCCGGCTTCCCGGCCGAGCGGATCACCGTTCACGGCAACAACAAGTCCGCTGACGAACTGCGGATGTCCGTGCGTCACGGCGTGGGACACGTCGTACTCGACGCGATGTCCGAAATCGATCTCCTGGACCGCATCGCAGGCGAGGAGGGGGTCGTCCAGGACGTCTTCATCCGCGTGACAGTCGGCGTCGAAGCCCACACCCACGAGTTCATCGCCACCGCCCACGAGGACCAGAAGTTCGGCTTCTCCCTCGCCGGCGGCGCCGCCATGGAGGCCGTCCGTGCAGTGTTCGCGGCCGAGAACATCCGACTGACCGGCCTGCACAGCCACATCGGGTCTCAGATCTTCGAGACCGACGGATTCGAGCTCGCCGCCCGCAGAGTCATCGGACTGCTGCGGGAGATCGTCGACGAGTTCGGCACCGAGCGCACCCAGCAGCTCGACCACCTCGACCTCGGCGGCGGACTGGGCATCAGTTACGTCCCGTCGGACGAGCCGCCGCCCGTGGCCCAGTTGGCGGCCTCGTTGAAACAGATCGTCGACTCGTTCGCCCGCGAGGCAGACCTCGCCCCTCCGACACTGGTCGTCGAACCCGGCCGCGCGATCGCGGGCCCGGGAACGGTCACGCTCTACGAGGTCGGCGTGATCAAGGACGTCGACCTGGCCGGCGGCGAGCGCAGGCGCTACATCAGCGTCGATGGCGGCATGAGTGACAACATCCGCACCGCGCTCTACGACGCCGACTACGACGCCCGACTGGTCGGGCGGGGTTCAACGGCTGAGCCGGTCGTGTCGCGCCTCGTGGGGAAGCACTGCGAAAGTGGCGATGTGGTGGTCCGCGACCTGTGGATGCCGGAGGATGTCGGTGCGGGCGATCTCGTCGCGGTGGCGGCTACCGGCGCGTACTGCTATTCCATGTCGAGCCGATACAACCTCATCGGACGACCCGCGGTGGTGGCGGTCCGCGACGGACGCGCACGTCTGATGCTGCGCCGAGAAACCCTTGACGATCTGACGAGCCTGGAGGTGGGACAGTGAGCGACGCAGCGGCGTCAGCCGTGCGACCCGTAGGAGTGGCGGTGCTCGGAATGGGCACGGTCGGCACCGAGGTCATCCGTTTCATGACAGAGAACGCGGAGTCACTGGCCGCGCGAATCGGTGCCCCGTTGGAGCTGCGGGGGGTGGCCGTCCGCGATCTGACCAAGGATCGTGGGATCGACCCCGAGCTGCTCACCGCGGACCCGTCCACTCTCGTGTCCCGGGAAGACGTCGACGTCGTCGTCGAACTCATGGGCGGCATCGACGTGCCACGCCCTCTCCTCCTCGAGGCGCTGAGTCACGGCAAGTCGGTGGTCACCGCCAACAAGGCGCTGTTGGCCGAGTACACCGACGAGCTCGCAGAGGCCGTCGACGCCACCGGAACCGACTTGTATTTCGAGGCGGCGGTGGCCGGTGCGATCCCCGTGATCGGCCCGCTGCGCCGATCGATGGCCGGCGACCAGGTCGAGCGCGTGGTAGGCATCGTCAACGGCACCACGAACTACATCCTGTCGGAGATGGGCTCCACCGGAGCCGACTACTCCGAGACGCTCGCCGAAGCCTCCCGCCTCGGATACGCCGAAGCCGATCCGACCGCAGACGTCGAGGGTTACGACGCCGCCGCCAAGGCCGCGATCCTCGCCTCGATCGCGTTCCACAGCAGGGTCACCGCCGGTGACGTCTACCGCGAGGGGATCTCCCGGATCTCACCCGACGATTTCGAGTCCGCCCGCGACATGGACTGCACCATCAAGCTGCTCGCGATCTGCGAGAAGCTGCGGCGTGCCGACGGTACCGAGGCGGTCTCCGCCCGCGTGTACCCGGCACTGCTGCCCAACAGTCACCCGCTGGCCGCTGTCGGCGGTGCGTTCAACGCGGTCGTGGTGGAGGCGGAAGCCGCCGGACGGCTCATGTTCTACGGCCAGGGGGCCGGTGGCGCACCGACCGCCTCCGCCGTCCTCGGCGACGTGGTCGCGGCCGCCCGCAACAAGGTCGGGGCCGGCCGGGCCCCGGGGGATTCCACCTACGCCGCACTGCCGGTCGCGTCGATGGACGAGATCCTCACCCGCTACCACGTCCGGATGCGTGTGGCCGACAAGCCGGGCGTACTCGCGCTGGTCGCCGCCGAGTTCTCGAACCACGGCGTCTCGATCGCCCAGTGCCGCCAGACCGAGGTCGAGGCGTCCACCGGCGAGGACGACGAAGTGCAGCCCAGCGCAGAGCTGACCGTCCTCACACACCGTGCCTCCGAGCGCGCCCTCGCCGACACGGTGGCCGCGCTGTCCGACCAAGGCGCCGTCACCGACATCACCAGCGTCATCCGTCTCGAGGGAGTCGACACCGAATGAGCACCACCCACCAGCCCGTGCACCGCCGCTGGCCCGGCCTCATCGAGGCCTACCGCGATCGTCTCCCGATCGGGGAGAACTGGGAGCCGGTGACCCTGTACGAGGGCGGAACGCCGCTCATCCCCGCGACGCATCTGTCGGCCGTCACCGGGTGCGAGGTCTACCTCAAGGTCGAGGGACTCAACCCCACCGGCTCGTTCAAGGATCGCGGCATGACCATGGCCGTGACCGACGCCAAGGCCCGCGGGCAGCGTGCGGTGCTGTGCGCGTCCACGGGCAACACGTCGGCCTCGGCGGCCGCCTACGCCACTCGTGCCGGGATGGAGTGTGCGGTCCTCATCCCGCAGGGCAAGATCGCCGCCGGCAAGCTGGCGCAGGCCGTGATGATGGGCGCCACCATCATCCAGGTCGACGGCAACTTCGACGACTGCCTCGAGCTGGCCCGTAAGACCACCTCGACGTACGCGGAGATCGGGCTGGTCAACTCGGTCAACCCCGTCCGCATCGAGGGCCAGAAGACTGCCGCCTTCGAGGTCGTCGACGTGCTCGGCCGGGCACCGGACCTGCACTTCTTGCCGGTCGGGAACGCGGGCAACATCACGGCGTACTGGAAGGGGTACACGGAGTACCGGGCCGACGGGGTGATCAGCACCCGTCCCCGCATGATGGGTGTGCAGGCCGCCGGTGCGGCGCCGCTCGTCGACGGTGCGCCGGTCAAGAACCCCGAGACGATCGCCACCGCGATCCGCATCGGCGCCCCGGCGTCGTGGGACGGAGCGGTCAACGCCCGGGACGAATCGGGTGGCACCTTCCGCAAGCGCACCGACGAGCAGATCCTCGAGGCGTACCGGATGGTCGCCGGCAAGGACGGTGTCTACGTCGAGCCCGCGTCCGCCGCGTCGGTGGCCGGGCTGCTCGACGCGCACGCGAACGGTGAGCTCGAGGCGGGGCAGACGATCGTGTGCACGGTGACCGGCAACGGTCTCAAGGATCCCGACACGGCGCTGCTGGGCATGCCCGAGGTCGAGCCGGTCCCGGTCGACCCCTCGGCGGTCGCCGGCGCCCTCGGTCTGGAATGAGCGACGTGAACGGTCCGGGCCCGGAGGTATTCGGTAGCTCGGGGGGCCGCATACTGCCGGTCGGTCGGTCCGTCACCGTCCAGGTGCCGGCGTCGAGCGCCAATCTCGGCCCCGGATTCGACGCGCTCGGTGTGGCCCTGGGCCTCTATGACACGATCACCGTCACCACGATCGACTCCGGCCTGGAGCTGGAGGTCACCGGCGAGGGTGCCGGTGAGGTCCCCGAGGACGCGTCCCACCTGGTGGCCAAGGCGGTCGAGGCCGGGCTGAGGGCCGGGGGCGTGGGCGTGCCGGGTGTCCGGATCTCGTGCCACAGCGAGATCCCGCACTCCCGTGGTCTGGGGTCGTTGGTATCCGCCGCCGTGGGTGGGCTGGTCGGGGCCAACGGTCTGATGGGTGGTGTCCTGACGACCGGGCTTCTGGTGCAGCTGTCC
>CAMNYG010000050.1 GCA_946570335.1 uncultured Dietzia sp.
CCGTGGACTCGAGGTCCGCGCGCAACTCGAGGCGGCGTCCCACCATGGCGACCTCGTAGCGGCGAGGGCCGTCGGCGGTGGCCATTGTCAGCGTCCCCTTGGCGCGGTAGGCGCCGGTGGGGGGCGCGGCGATCGCGGCGAGGAAGCGGCGCGGGTGCAGGTGACCGGAGGGAGTGACCGTGACGGCGGTGTAGGAATCGTGCAGGTGGTCGTGGTCGGTGTGCGGGCGGGAGTGGGCATCGCCGACGGGGTCGAGGAGGCTGTCGGGTTCGTCATCCGGCCGCTCGGCGGGTGCCAGTCCCAGCAGTAGTCCGGGGGGCACGGCGGCGCGTACCGCCGGCGCGACCGCGACGCGAGGGGCGTGGGCGCGGATCGTCCGGCGCAGTTCGGCGAACCGCTCGCGGGAGACGAGGTCGCATTTGTTGACGACGACGAGGTCGGCCTCCGCCAGATGCGTGGCCAGTCGCGGGTGGCGCGTCAGGGCGTCGTCGAGGCCTTCGGCGTCCACGACCTGGATCATCCCCGCATGCCGCACGATGTGGCGCGGCACCTCGTGGACCATCCGGGACAGGACTGCCGGTTCGGCCAGTCCGCTGGCCTCGATCACCGCGAGGTCCATCCCCATCTCCGGGTCCGCGAGGGTGGTCAGCGTCTCGGTGAGCTCGCTGGCGTCGACCTCACAGCACACGCAGCCGCCCGGCATCGACACCATGGAGTCGACCTGCCCGGCCACGGCTCCGGCGTCCACGTTGATGTCGCCGAAATCGTTGACGATCGCCGCTATCCGCAGGGCGGCCGCGCCGGAAAGCAGGTGGTTGAGCAGGGTCGTCTTGCCGGCGCCGAGGTACCCGGTCAGGACCAGGACGGGCAGCGGTTCGCCCGGGGAGCGACGGGCTGTGGGCTGCTCGACGTCGGCCGGAGCGGCTTCCGAGGTCGTCCCCGGGGCGCCGGGCACGGGCGCGGGACCGGGCTCCACGTCACGGCCCCGCGCCTGCTCCTGCGGCTGCTTGTTCAGCGCTTCCACTCGGGCTTGCGCTTCTCGGCGAACGCCGCCATGCCCTCGGTCTGATCGTCGGTGGCGAACAGCGCGTAGAAGGCGTTCTGCTCGGCGAGCAGGCCTTCCTCGAGGGTCGTCTCGAAGGACCGGTTGACGGCCTGCTTGGCGACCACCGCGGCGGTCTTGCTCATGGAGGCGATCGTGTTTGCGACCTTCATGGTCTCGTCGAGCAGGTCGGCGGCCGGGACGACGCGGGCCACCAGACCGGAGCGCTCGGCCTCCTCGGCGTCCATCTGGCGGCCGGTCAGGCACAGGTCCATGGCCTTGGCCTTGCCGACGGCGCGGGTGAGGCGCTGCGAGCCGCCCATGCCCGGGATCACGCCGAGGGTGATCTCCGGTTGACCGAACTTGGCATTGTCGCCGGCGATGATCATGTCGCACATCATGGCGAGCTCGCAGCCGCCGCCGAGCGCGAACCCGGAGACGGCCGCGATGATCGGGGTGCGGGCGGCGGTGAGTCGCTTCCAGTCGTGGAAGAAGCGCTCGAGGTAGATACCCGGGTAGGTCTTGTCCTTCATCTCTTTGATGTCAGCGCCGGCCGCGAAGGCCTTCTCGGAGCCGGTGATGACGATGCAGCCGACGCCGGGATCGGTGTCCAGGCCCTCGACCGCCTCGACGACCTCCTTCTCCATGTCGCTGCTCAGGGCGTTGAGCGCCTTGGGTCGGTTCAGCGTGATGATCGCGACCCTGTCCTTCTGCTCGACGAGGATGTTCTCGAACTGCTTCTCCGTGACGGACATGTGTGTCTCCAGTCTGCGTATGCGGTTACTTGGAAGTCCTTGTAAAAAGCTCCGGCCACGATGCTAACCCGTCGCCGCTTCCGCGGCCCGGGATTGTTCTCACCGTGCGAGGGGTCCTCCGTTCCACAGCCCCGACCGTACGGCCTCGCCGTGCTCGACGGTCGCCGGCGCGGCCTCGGGCACGAGCGGGGTGTACCGGACGAGCGAGCCCCAGTCGCGGTCCCAGTCGTGCTCGAGGTAGGTGGGGACGGTCTCGCCCTCCAGGAGCAGCTCGATGAATCCGAGCGGGCCGCCGCCGGACCAGTCCTGCCAGGTGTTGGTGGAGCTCACGGCCAGGCCGCGGTCGGGCAGGACGCGATACTCGGGCAACTCGTGGATGCCGGCGAACTCGTCGAACGGGCGCAGGCACGGCACGTGGAAGGCCACGGCCCAGTCGGGCAGCACCGGCGCGGTGTCGCCGACGAGGTCCTGCATGGTCACCAGCTGCGGCATGCGCGGCGGGGTGAACGCGATCCACCGCTCGGGATCCGGGTCGACGTCACGCACGACCAGCCGGATCGCGGTGACGTCCGAGGGAAGCGTGTCCATCGGCACGCGCAGGTTCCGCCAGGCCGGGGCGGGCCCGATATCCACCGGCAGGACCGATCCCGCGGCCTGGAACGGCTCGGAGCCGGTCGCGTACTCCACGACGAGCGCGTCGCGGGCGAAGGTCCCGGCGACCGCGATCGTGATGAGCGGGCTCTCCCGGTCCTGCGTGGGCAGCGGGTACCAGTCGGTGATGGTCTCGGCGCTCAGCTGCGCGCCGGTCTGGTGGCTGCCGAGCACGGGTACCTGCTGCGGGTCGAGCCCGAACGGGAGCACGGCGTGACTGCCGTTGATCCCCTCGAGCCCCCGCACGCCGCCCTCGGTGCCGGCGGTGGTGGAGGTCGTGTCGGAGCCCTCGCCGGTGCCGGGCGTGTCGGTGTCCACGGCCTGGGTGGCTGTGAGGTCGGTCGAGATGCCGTCGGGAGTGAACCCGAAGGACTCTCCCCCGGCCTGGAGCTGGTCCCGAGGGTTGCCGAGGGGCTGCAGCAGACCGGCGTTGGCGTCGGGTTCTGTCAGGACCGCGTCGGCGATGCCACACGGCTTGCCCGCGAGTGCGTTGAGGTTCTGCAGGCCGACCGAGTAGGCGGGGTACTGGTTGCGCACCGCGGCGGCCATCGAGGCGACGATGATGACGACGACGAGGCCTGCCGCCACGCCGAGCGGCGCCTGCGAGATGTCCCGCGCCAATCGGAACACGGGCCCCCGGTCGCGGCCCTGTTTCTCGGGCCCGGACGGTGTCATGAACGGCTCGCGATAGTGCAGGAACAAGGCGAAGAGCAGTGTCAGGAGCATCAGCCCCTGGAACACCGACGTCAGGGGGATCCCGGCGATGGAGGGCTGGGTGCCGCCCCACGGGATGCCGTAGATGGAGATGTACCACCAGCCGTTGGTGGAGGTGAAGCTCAGCGCCAGGACGAAGAACACCGCGGCCAGGAACAGCATGCGGTTGCGCAGCGACCTGGTGGCGATCGGCAGAACGGCCATGGTGGCCAGGGCCGCCAACGCGGCCCCGATGGTGGCGAACGCGCCGAAGTGGTGGGTCCACTTGGTGGGGTTGAACGCCATGAACGCGATCGAGATGACGGCCATGCCGACGATGCGCCGGGCCGGGCCCACCGCGACCCCGGGGATCCGCCCCTTGCGGAACAGGATGGCTGCGCAGGTGATGAGCGACAGGAACATCGCCAGCACCCCGAAGCGCCGTGCCAGAGAGCCGTCCGGCGTGGGGTTCATGAGCCATTCGTAGCGCCACACCTCCTCGTACCAGCTGCCACTGGGGCCGACCTCGCCGAGCAGTGTGGACGACTGGAGCGTGGTGACCAGGGGCTGGTCGAGGAAGATCAGATGGAGGATGCCGAGCCCGGCCGCGAGCAGCGGCGCGATGGTGGGGATCCAGCCGTCGCGCCTGGCCCGGCGGATGATGAGCAGCAGCAGCGGCCGCGAGGCGGCGATGATCACCGCGATGCAGAACGTGCCGGTCGGCGCCGCGGACAGGGTGAGTCCGCCGAAGATGAATCCGACCGCGGCCGGGAGAAGGCGCCCGGTGGCCAGCGCCCTTTCGATCGAGACCCAGGTGGCGAGGACGCCGAACGCGATGATCGGTTCGGGGCGCAGACCGTTGTTGTAGGTCAGCCAGAAGGCGAGGAAGACCGCGGCCGTGCTCCACCGCACCGCGGCGGCGCGGCGGGCGGCGATGCCCAGTCGCGGGATGACCTCACGGGACAGCAGCATCCAGGAGGCGATGCCCAGCAGTAGCGCCGGCAGCCGCAGCCACACGCTGCCGAGCGTGAACGTGCTTATCGCCGTATAGAGGTAGTACGGCATACCGAACGGAGCGTATGGGGCGCCGTAGTAGCGGAACACCTCGGGCATGTAGCCACTGGAGACGGCGGCACGTGCCTCGGTGAGGATGTAGCCGTCGTCCGCGGTGTTGGCGCCGATGATGTGCCACACGAGCAGGGTCGCGATGACCAGCAGGTCCAGTGGCCGCGGCTTCCACCACCCCTTCGGCAAGATGCGACGGCCGACGCGACCATCCCGGAGGTCGAGTCGGTGCAGAGCCACCAGCGACACGAGGATCGCGAGGATGCCCACCACGATCGCGATCTGCTTTATGGCGGTGGCCTGGGTCGTATAGCGGGAGTCGACGGTGATGTCGACGCCCAGCCCGTCCGGGGCCGCGCCCTGCAGGTCGGTGAACACTCCGACCACCTGCGGACGAAGGTCCTCGTCGATCCGTCCCCCGACGCCCCGGCCGTCGACATCGAGTCCCAGGAACTCCGCGCCGATCGACCCGGAGTCCGCGGTCACACGGATCGTGGAGCAGGCACCGGGGGCGGCCACGGCGTCGGCGGGGGCGGAGGCGATGAGCGCGTTGCGGCTGCGCACTTCCACGTTCGGTCCCGCCACGGAGACCATGAGTCCGCGTGCGCCCGCTTCCTCGCCGGCCTGACGCGGAGCGGTCGAGACCAGTACCCCGTCTTCACGCCCCTGGTCTCGCAGCTCCTGCACCGCCGTACACGGAACATCCACGGTGATGTCGAGTGGGTAGTAGGCGACCAGTGGCGCCGTGACCGGGTCAAGGGTCCCGCCCTCGGGCCAGCTGATGGTGGAGGTGGTCTGAGTGACAGGGAGCAGCGGCACGACGATCGCCAGAATGATCCCGATGAGTCCACTGACCGCCGCGATGACCCCCCAGCGGGGTCCGGTCTGGGATTTCTCCGGCACGTTGCGGACCTCGCTGGCAGTCGATGTCATGGCGTCCACGCTATAACGACGGTGTGACAAACCCGGAACCGATGCCGCCCATGCGACTGGGCCGGCCCGCGCCCGGCCGCTTCCTGTCGTCGAAATGACGAACGCGCCGAAGGGATGTCCCTCCGACGCGCTGCGATGTTGTGGCCAGGGCCGGGATCGAACCGGCGACCTTCCGCTTTTCAGGCGGACGCTCGTACCAACTGAGCTACCTGGCCCTAAGACGACCGGCGCATCCGGTGAAACCGAATGCGCCGGTCATCTCTGGCGACCCTGACGGGACTTGAACCCGCGACCTCCGCCGTGACAGGGCGGCGCGCTAACCAACTGCGCCACAGGGCCTTGCACTTCGCTGTGCTGTTCGCACGAGAAAGAACATTAGTGGACGCGATGCAGATAACGCAAATCAACGACCACCAGGTCGACTAAGCACTGTTCAGGTGCACTTTTGTGAAGCACAGTCCCCCGCTCCCCCGCCTCGCGACGCAGACCCCCCGGCCCGCCGACCGGACCGGTGCGCCTCACCCATCCATTCCAGCCCTCGCACCATTCCAGCCCTCACGACACCCTCCGCCCGGCCCTCACACCCCGGCGCTCCGCACCCGAAGCCTGGGCGGACGTCACAACCATCCTGCCGCTAAGGACGACGTCACAAACGCACGCCACGATGAACTCCCGCACCCGCCAAAGTGCGGGCGGGAGTTCACGGAGAAGAGCGGATACCCGTGGACCGTGCAGGCGCGCTAGCGGATGCCGGGGCGGGAGTGGGCGACCGGACGCACACGAGCCCGAACGAGCCCCGCTCGTCTCACAACGGCCCCCGCGCAGCTCACATCGACCCCCGAGCGGCGTATGGCGAGCCTCGCGCGGCGCACGGCCTCGGCCCGGGAAACAGAAAGTCCCGGCCACCACGACTGTGATGACCGGGACTGCCCGCTCGCGTACCCCCTACGGGATTCGAACCCGCGCCGCCGGCGTGAAAGGCCGGTGTCCTAGGCCGCTAAACGAAGGGGGCGCTGCCACGTCCGGGGTCGCCGGTCCGCAGCGGAATACAGTCTAGGGCACCATGCGCCGGGCGGCTAAACGGCCCGCACGAGCGACCGGTATCGTGTTCGATGCCCCTATAGCTCAGTTGGTAGAGCTACGGACTTTTAATCCGCAGGTCGCCGGTTCGAGCCCGGCTGGGGGCACCACCGGCGGAGCCCACTTTTTGGACCTGCCCGCCACGCGCTGGGACACTTGCTGCATGTCCGCCCCCACCGCCCCCGCGCCCCCCGCTCTGCGCATCGGCCCGCTCGAACTCGCGTCGCCGGTCGTCCTGGCTCCGATGGCCGGGGTCACCAACGTCGCGTTCCGCACTCTGTGCCGCGAGCTGGAGCAGGAGCAGCAGGGTTCGGTGTCGGGCCTGTACGTGTGCGAGATGGTCACGGCCCGCGCTCTGGTCGAGAGGCAGCCGGCGACTCTGCACATGGCGACGTTCGCGCCGGATGAGTCGCCTCGAAGCCTGCAGCTGTACACCGTCGACGCCGAGTACACCTACCAGGCCGCCAAGATGATCGTGGACGAGGACCTGGCCGATCACATCGACATCAACTTCGGCTGCCCTGTCCCCAAGGTCACACGTCGTGGTGGCGGGTCGGCCATCCCGTACAAGCGTCGGCTGTTCCGCTCGATCGTCTCGGCCGCGGTGCGTGCGACCGAGGGCACCGACATCCCGGTCACGGTGAAGATGCGGGTGGGGATCGACGACGAGCACCACACCCATCTCGACGCTGGCCGGATCGCCGTCGAGGAGGGCGCCCGGGCGGTCGCGTTGCATGCCCGCACGGCGGCGCAGCGCTATTCGGGTCAGGCCGACTGGTCGCAGATCTCGCGGCTGGTGGAGCACATCGGCGCCGTATCGGATGTCCCGGTTCTGGGTAACGGCGACATCTTCTCCGCCGAGGACGCGGTGCGGATGCGTGACGAGACGGGCTGCGCCGGCGTGGTGATCGGTCGCGGCTGCCTGGGCCGTCCGTGGCTGTTCTCCGAGCTCGCTGCGCGACTGTCGGGGAGGGAGGCCCCCACTCCTCCGACGCTCGGTGAGGTCGCGCGCATCATGTACCGCCACGGTGAACTCCTCGCGCAGCACCACGGCGAGGACAAGGGCATGCGAGACATCCGTAAGCACGTCGCCTGGTACCTGCGCGGCTTCCCGGCGGGTTCGGAGAAGCGTGTCGGACTGTCCGCCGTGCGAACGCTCGACGACCTGGCGGCGCTGCTGGCGGATCTGCCGGCGGACGAGCCGTTCCCGGCGGACGGCTACGGCCCGCGTGGGCGTCAGGGCTCGCCGTCGAAGGTGCTGCTGCCCGAGGGCTGGCTCGACGATCCGGAGGACGACGCGGTGGCGCTGGAGGGCGCCGACGCCGAGAATTCGGGCGGCTGAGCACACGGAGGTCACTGCGCGGCCCGGTCTGGGCACCG
>CAMNYG010000051.1 GCA_946570335.1 uncultured Dietzia sp.
GGCACGGCTGCCGGGCGTGCGAGCGGTGGAGGCTCTGCCCGCGGACGCGGGGTGGGGGCGGGTCGCCGTCCGCCCTCTCCAGCCGCAGTTCTCGGGGACGGCCTCGCCCCTACCCGACACCGCGCCGATACCCACGAGCTAGGGGCCCGGGCGGCCCACGGGGGTGGCTCACGGGGGTGACTCACGGGGGCGGTCTGCCACCGGTCCGGGACTAGGGTTGCGGCGTGAACGGTGGACGCGGGTGAGCGGCAGGAGCGAGGACGCGGGCGACGCATCGGTGGTCGTCGACAAGACGGTCGCCGGTGGTATGACCGCCGGGATCGCCGCCTACACACTGTGGGGCTTCTTCCCCGCGTTCTTCCCGCTGCTCGAACCGGCCGGTGCGCTGGAGATCCTCGGCAACCGCATCGTGTGGTCGTTGGTGGTCATGGCGATCGTGCTCACGCTGACGCGGCGCTGGCGCGAACTGCTGGCCGTGGATCGTGCCTCGTGGGGGTGGATCTTCGGCGCCGCCGTGTTCGTCTCCGCCAACTGGGGCTTCTACGTGTACACGGTCAACTCCGGGCGGGTCACCGAAGCCGCACTCGGATACACGATCAACCCCCTGGTCAGCGTGCTGCTCGGAGTCGTCATATTCCGGGAGCGGCTCACCCGGCCCCAGTGGTTCGCGGTGGCCCTCGCCGTCGTCGCGGTCGGTGTCCTCACCGTCGGCTACGGTCACTTCCCCTACCTGTCGGTGATTCTCGCGGTGAGCTTCGGCCTCTACGGGGTCTTCAAGAAGAAGCTGCGCGTGGACCCGGTGATCGGCATGACCGGCGAGGTGGCGGTGATCGCACCGTTCGCGTTGATCCTGCTGGTGTGGCTCGGCGCGACCGGGGCCGGCACGTTCACCGGGCACGGCGCCGGACACACGATGCTGCTCGTCTCGTCCGGCCTGGTCACGGTTGTGCCGCTGCTGTTGTTCGCGGTGGCGGCGCAGCGGATCCCGCTCGCCACCGTCGGCATGCTCCAGTACATCGTCCCGGTCCTGCAGATGGCGTGGGGACTGGTCGTCGTGGGGGAACGTCTCGACGCCGTCCAGTGGCTCGGTTTCGCGCTCATCTGGGGCGCGGTCATCGCGTTCACACTGGCAGGCAGGTCGCCACGCAGGGCGCATGTCGGTAAGTCGAAGGCTGTCGTGGATCCGACCTAGACTGGGGGCCCACAAGTCCGAGGAGGAATGCTGCGTGGGCGGATCCCAGTTCGTGCATCTGCACAATCACACCGAGTTCTCGATGCTCGACGGGATGGCTCAGATCGATCCCCTGTTCAAGGAGGCGTCCCGGCTCGGGATGCCCGCGGTGGGGATGACGGACCACGGCAACATGTACGGGTCGTCGGACTTCTACAAGCAGGCCCTCAAGTCCGGGATCAAGCCGATCATCGGTATCGAGGCCTATGTCGCCCCCGAGTCGCGGTTCAACAAGAAGCGTGTCCTGTGGGGCGAGGCGCACCAGAAGGGCGACGATGTCGCGGGCTCGGGCGCGTACACGCACATGACGATGGTGGCCGAGAACGCCACCGGACTGCGCAATCTGTTCCTGCTGTCCTCTCTCGCCTCGTACGAGGGCCAGCTCGGTAAGTGGGCCCGCATGGACGCGGAGATCCTGGCCGAGCACTCGGAGGGGATCATCGCCACTTCCGGCTGCCCTTCCGGGGAGATCCAGACACGGTTGCGGCTCGGGCACATCAAGGAGGCCTACGAGGCCGCCGAGAAGTGGCAGTCCATTTTCGGCAAGGACAATTTCTTCCTCGAGCTGATGGACCACGGGATCGACATCGAGCGGCGGGTCCGCGAGGACCTGATCAAGCTCGGCAAGGACCTGGGCATGCCGCCGCTGGTCACCAACGACTGCCACTACGTCACCCGCGACCAGGCGCACGCCCACGAGGCCATGCTCTGCGTGCAGACCGGAAAGACGCTGGCCGACGAGAACCGTTTCAAGTTCGACGGCGACGGCTACTTCCTCAAGTCCGCCGAGGAGATGCGCGCCATGTGGGACCCGGAGGTCCCCGATGGCTGCGACAACACGCTGTGGGTCGCCGAGCGCGTCCAGTCCTACGAGGACATCTGGACCCCCAGGGACCGGATGCCCAAGTTCCCCGTGCCCGAGGGGGAAACGGAGGACACCTGGCTGGCCCGCGAGGTCCACAAGGGGCTGCAGTGGCGCTTCCCGGACGGTGTCCCACAGGAGTACATCGAACGCGCGGAATACGAGCTCGAGGTCATCAAGGGCAAGGGCTACCCCGGCTACTTCCTCGTGGTCGGTGACCTGATCGAGCACGCCCGCTCGATCGGGATCAAGGTCGGCCCCGGCCGAGGTTCAGCGGCCGGGGCGCTGGTCGCCTACGCGCTCAAGATCACCAATATCGATCCCATCGAACACGGTCTGCTGTTCGAGAGATTCCTCAATCCGGAGCGGCCGTCCGCGCCGGATATCGATATCGACTTCGATGACCGCCGCCGCGGCGAGATGATCCGCTACGCCTCCGACAAGTGGGGGGCGGACAAGATCGCCCAGGTCATCACCTTCGGAACGATCAAGACCAAGGCCGCTATCAAGGACGCCGCGCGCGTCAACTTCGGCCAACCCGGGTATGCGATCGCGGACCGCATCACCAAGGCGTTGCCGCCGCCGATCATGGCCAAGGACATCCCGCTGTCCGGTATCACCGACTCGTCCCACGAGCGGTATGGCGAGGCTGCCGAGGTCCGTCAGCTCATCGAGACCGACCCGGACGTCAAGCGGATCTACGAGACCGCCCGCGGCTTCGAGGGCATGGTCCGCCAGGCCGGCGTGCACGCCTGTGCCGTGATCATGTCCTCCGAGCCACTGCTCGACGTGATCCCCATGTGGAAGCGCGCGCAGGACGGGGCCCTCATCACCGGGTGGGACTACCCCTCCTGTGAGGACATCGGCCTGCTCAAGATGGACTTCCTGGGCCTGCGCAACCTCACAGTGATCGGTGACTGCCTGGAGAACATCAAGCTCAACCGGGGCGAGGAGATCGACCTCGACACGCTGAGCACGGACGATCAGGCCACCTACGACCTGCTCGCCCGCGGCGACACCCTGGGCGTGTTCCAGCTCGACTCCGGGGGCATGCGTGAGCTGCTCAAGCGGATGAAGCCCACCGGCTTCAATGACATCGTAGCGGCCCTCGCCCTGTACCGCCCCGGCCCGATGGGCATGGGGACGCACTGGAACTACGCGGACCGTAAGAACGGCAAGCAGGAACTGGTGCCCATCCACCCCGAGCTCGAGGAGCCCCTCAAGGAGATCCTCGGCGAGACCCACGGCCTGATCGTGTACCAGGAGCAGATCATGGCCATCTCCCGCGAGCTCGCCGGATACACGGCCGGTGAGGCGGACGGCTTCCGCAAGGCCATGGGCAAGAAGAAGGCCGAGGTGCTGGCCGCCGAGTACGAGAAGTTCTCCGGGGGCATGTTCGAGCGGGGCTTCTCCAAGGAGGCGGTGGATGCACTGTGGGGCACCATCGAGCCGTTCGCGTCGTATGCGTTCAACAAGTCGCACGCCGCGGGCTACGGGCTGGTCTCGTTCTGGACCGGCTACCTCAAGGCCAACTACCCGGCCGAGTACATGGCCGCTCTGCTCACCTCGGTGGGAGACGACAAGGACAAGGCCGCGCTGTACCTGTCCAACTGTCGCCAGATGGGCATCCGCGTCCTGCCGCCGTCGGTCAACGAGTCGCTCACCAACTTCGCCTCCGTCGGCGAGGACATCCGCTTCGGGTTGGGGGCCGTCCGCAACGTCGGCGCCCATGTGGTGGAGTCGGTGGTCAACGCCCGGGAGGAGAAGGGCGCGTTCACCGACTTCTCCGACTACCTGACCAAGATCGACCAGACCGCCTGCACCAAGAAGGTCACCGAGTCGCTCATCAAGGCCGGTGCGTTCGATTCCCTCGGGCATCCCCGCAAGGGTCTGTTCCTCGTCCATGCGGACGCGGTCGAATCGGTGATGTCCACCAAGAAGGCCGAGGCCGTGGGCCAGTTCGACCTCTTCGGTGGAGGAGACGAGGCCGCGGGGGACAGCGGGTTCGGCGACGTGTTCGCCGTGCGCGTCCCGGACGAGGAGTGGGACACCAAGCAGAAGCTCGCTCTGGAACGTGAGATGCTCGGCCTGTACGTCTCCGGCCACCCGCTCGACGGTCTCGAGGCGGCGCTCGAGGCCAAGACGGACACCTCCATCGCCACCATCCACGGCGGCGAACTGCCGCACGGCACCCCGGTGACGATCGGCGGGATCATCTCCGGCGTCGACCGGCGCGTCAACAAGAACGGCGAGCCGTGGGCGATCGTCACCATCGAGGATTTCAACGGCAGCGTCGAGGTGCTGTTCTTCCCCAAGACGTACAGGATCGCGGCCCTGGATATCGCCGAGGACGCCGTGGTGCTGGTCAAGGCACGGATCAACATCCGTGAAGACCGCGTGTCCGTGTTCGGCGACACCCTCGAGGTTCCGGACCTGGTGGTGGGCGGGAACGGGGCACCACTCGCGCTCACCCTGCCCACGCGGATCTGCACCATCGAGACCGTCACCGCGCTGAAGCAGGTCCTCAGCCGGCACCCCGGACCGTCGGACGTTCACCTCCGGCTGGTCAGCGGTGATTCGTCGACGGTCCTGCGGCTCGACGACCACCTGAGGGTCGAGACCTCCTCCTCACTGATGGGCGATCTCAAGGCCCTTCTGGGGCCGGGGTGCCTCACCGGCTGAACATGAACTACTGACCGGTTGGCGACGGTGGCGGTCACGGTGGAACACTGGTACCCGTGACCGCCACCGACTCCGCCATCGACCAGGTCGTGACCATCGACGACATCGACGCCGCCGCCCGCCGGATCGGGGAGGTCATCAACTCGACCAATCTGGACGTGAGCGAACGGCTCAGCGAGCAGACCGGCGCCCGCATCCTGCTCAAGCGGGAGGACCAGCAGGATGTCCGCTCGTACAAGATCCGCGGCGCCTACAACCTCATGGCGCAGCTGACCGGGGACGAGCGCAGCGCCGGGGTGGTGACCGCCAGTGCCGGGAACCACGCGCAGGGCGTGGCCTTCGCGTGCCGGGTGCTCGGGATCAACGGCCGCATCTATGTTCCCAACAACACGCCCAAGCAGAAGCGCGACAGGATTCTGGCGCACGGGCGCAACTGGGTCGAACTCGTGGTGACAGGCGTGAATTTCGACGCCGCGCAGACCGCGGCCCGCGCGGATGCCGCCCGGACCGGCGCGACCATGGTCCCGCCGTTCGACCACCCCGACACCATGGCGGGACAGGGCACGATCGCCGCCGAGATCCTCGCGCAGCTCGACGAGACCCCTGATGCGGTCGTGGTCCCGGTCGGCGGCGGGGGGCTGCTCGGCGGGATCGCCACCTACCTCGCCGAGTACGCACCCGACTGCAAAGTCATCGCCGTGGAGCCGGCCGGCGCGGCCTCCCTGACCAGAGCCCTCGAGGCGGGTGAGCCGGTCACTCTCGAGGAGGTCGACACCTTCGTCGACGGTGCGTCCGTGGCGCGGCTCGGAGATTTCCCGTTCGGTGTGATCTCGTCCATGACTGAGCGGATCCAGGTCCTCACCGTCGACGAGGGCGCGGTCTGCACGGCCATGCTGGAGCTGTACCAGAACGAGGGGATCATCAGTGAGCCCGCCGGGGCCCTGGCCGTGACCGCGCTGGAGCAGCTCGACATCGACGAGGGCGCGACCGTCGTGTGCATCGTCTCCGGCGGCAACAACGACGTTTCGCGTTACAGCGAGATCATCGAGCGCTCGCTGGTCCACCAGGGGCTCAAGCACTACTTCCTCGTGAAATTCCCACAGGAGCCCGGCCAGCTGCGTCGCTTCCTGGACGAGGTCCTGGGCCCGGAGGACGACATCACGCAATTCGAGTACCTCAAGCGCAACAACCGCGAATTCGGCGCGGCTCTGGTCGGCATCGAGCTGGGCTCACCCACGGGACTGCATTCACTGCTGGAGCGGATGGACGCGTCCCGAATCGACTGCGAACGCCTGGAGCCCGGCACCGCCGCGTACGAGTACCTCACCTAGCGGACCCGCAGGACCGCGAACCCGAACGCCTGGCAGAACACCGAGTCCGCGTCGACCACCGCGCCCGAGGTGAACAGCGTGTCCTCGCCGGCCAGCGGGATCCGGCACGGCTCGGTTCCCAGGTTCACCGCCAGGGCCAGAGTTTCGCGGTGGAGGATCAACCAGCGGTTGTCGTCCGCCTCGACGCCGCACTCCACCCGGACGCGATCCAGCCACGGAGCACTGAGCTGGGGCTCCGCCCGACGCAGTGCGATGAGCTTTCGGTAGGTCCGCAGGATGTCGGAATGTGGCTGGACGGTCTGCTCCGAGCGGTCGAGCTTCGACCGGAGGAACGTGTCCCGATCCTGTGGGTCGGCCACCTGCTCGGGATCCCACCCCATCTCGGCGAACTCGCGGACCCGCCCTTCCCGCACGGCCGCGGCCAACTCCGACTCGGGGTGCGAGGAGAAGTAGTGGAACGGCGTCCTGGCACCCCACTCCTCACCCTGGAACAACAT
The DNA here is from genome assembly GCA_946570335.1 of uncultured Dietzia sp. Taxonomy (GTDB): domain Bacteria; phylum Actinomycetota; class Actinomycetes; order Mycobacteriales; family Mycobacteriaceae; genus Dietzia. The sequence goes on from CAMNYG010000051.1 coordinate 6,604, forward strand.
CGGAGTGAACGGCGAGCACAGCACGATCGCCGCCTTGGCGAGTTGCTGCTGCGGGGACAGTGTCATCGAGGGCCGGTCGCCCGCAGCGCGGTTTCCCACCTGGTCATGGGTCAGCGTGTAGGCGACGAAGCGCGAGCCGGGCACCCGACCCACATCGACGGGCCGGCCGTGCACGCGGCCGCGGAAGGACGACCAGGTCCCGTTGTGCAGGAACGCACCGGTGAGCACGCTCCTGAGCGCCTCGAGCGAACCGAAATCCGAGTAGTAGCCCTGACGTTCACCCGACACCGCGGCATGGATGGCGTGATGCACGTCGTCATCCCACTGACCGTCAAGTCCGAGTCCGCCGGCCTCCCGTGCGGTGACCGTCCGCGGATCGTTCCGGTCCGACTCGGCGATCAACGACAACGGCCGACCCAGATGCGCGGACAACGCCTCGGTCTCAAGCGCCAGTTCCTCGAGAAGATGCACCGCCGAGTCGTCGTGCAGGGCATGCACCGCATCCAGTCGCAACGCGTCCACATGGAACTCCGAGAACCACCGCAGCGCGTTGTCGACGATGTACCGCCGGACCTCACCGGACCCCCGGCCGTCCAGGTTGAGACCGGAACCCCACGGCCCGTCGGCGGCGGACAGATACGGCCCGAACTCCGGTAGGTAGTTCCCCGAGGGGCCGAGATGGTTGTAGACCACGTCCAGACACACCGCGAGCCCCCGCACGTGGCAGGCGTCGACGAACTCCCGGAACGCGTCCGGACCACCGTAGGCCTCGTGCACCGCGAACCACGCCACCCCGTCGTAGCCCCAGCCGTGCTCGCCGTTGAACGCGTTGACGGGCATGAGCTCGACCATGTCCACGCCCAGGTCGACGAGCTCGTCCAGATGCTCGATTGCGCTGGTCAGCGTCCCTGCGGTCGAGAACGTGCCCACGTGTAGCTCGTAGATCACGGACCCGGCGAGCTGCCGGCCCGTCCAGGACGAG
>CAMNYG010000052.1 GCA_946570335.1 uncultured Dietzia sp.
TCGTGGCCTCGTATGTCGGCGAGAACAAGGAGTTCGCCCGCCAGTACCTGTCCGGTGAGCTCGAGGTGGAGTTGACCCCGCAGGGCACGCTGGCCGAGCGCATGCGGGCCGGGGGGTCGGGCATCGGGGCGTTCTTCACCCGAACCGGTGTCGGCACCTTCGTCGCGGACGGCGGGATGCCGTGGAAGTACGACTCCGACGGCGGTGTCGCCGTGGCATCACCGCCCAAGGAGACGCGGGAGATCCGTGGCGAGACCTATGTGCTCGAGCAGGCGATCGAGGCGGATTTCTCGATCATCCGCGCCGCGGTGGCCGACCGCAGCGGCAACCTGCGCTTCAACCTGACCGCCCGCAACTTCTCGCCGCTGGCGGCGATGGCCGGCCGGGTGTGCATCGTGGAGGCGGAGAAGGTCGTCGAGGTGGGCGAGCTCGCGCCGGACGACATCCACCTGCCCGGGATCTACGTGCACCGACTGGTCGAACTGACCGAAGAGCAGGTCGCCGCCACCAAATGGATCGAGAAGACCACCACCAACCCACCCTCGGAAGGACAGCGCTGATGAGCACCGCAACCCCCGATGCCACGCCGGGCGCAGCCCCGGCCCGTCGCGACCGCAAGGCCATGGCCGCCCGCGCCGCCCTGGAGCTGTCCGACGGACAGTATGTGAACCTCGGGATCGGTCTGCCGACCCTGGTGCCCAATTACGTTCCCGAGGACGTCGAGGTGACGTTGCAGTCCGAGAACGGACTGTTGGGGATCGGCCCGTACCCGCATCCGGATGATGTGGACCCGGACCTGATCAATGCCGGCAAGGAGACCGTCACCACGCTGCCGGGCTCGTCGATCTTCGATTCGGCCACCAGCTTCGGGATGATCCGCTCCGGCAAGATCGACGTGGCGATCCTCGGTGCTATGCAGGTCAACCCGGCCGGCGACATCGCCAACTGGATGGTCCCCGGCGCCATGGTCAAGGGCATGGGCGGGGCGATGGACCTGGTCGTGGGCGCCCGCCGGATCGTCGTGGTGATGGACCAGGTCGCCAAGGACGGCTCGTCCAAGATCGTCTCCGAGATCACCCTGCCCCTGACCGGACTGGGCTGCGTCAACCGGATCATCACCGAACTCGGGGTCTTCGACCGCGACTCCGACGGCCTGACCCTCGTCGAACTCGTCGACGGTGTCACCCTCGAACAGATCACCGCCGCCACTGACGCCCCCTTCCGCGTCGCCGACGGACTGGGCTGACCTCAGAGCCGGGTCACGGGTGGGCAGACTGGAGGGTGTGAACGACCTTCACACGACGCCGCCCCCTCAACCCGGCGCCCCCGGCCGCTGGACCACACCGGTCAGGGGCCGTGTGGCGTTGTCCGCGCTCGGCTGGGTGCTGGTGTACGTCGCCGGATTCGTCGTCGTCGTCATCCTCGGTATGGTCGCGGCGCGCGAGTGGGGCGCCGGACGCCCGCCCGCCGCCCTGCAAGCCCTCGTCGTTCTGGCCGGCACCGCAGCGTCCGCGCTCGCCGCGGTGCGGATCCACCTGCTGGGTCGGCGGCAGCTACGCTGGGCCGACCTCGGGCTGCGCCGCCCCGATCGGTCCCCGCTCCATCTGCTGTGGCAGATCCCGGCGGTGATGTTCGGCGGCATGGTCGTCTCGATGCTCGTCCTTCTCCCTCTCGCGCCCGGAGAACAGCAGGGGGACGACGCCACCTCGGAGGCTGTGGGTGACCTCGTCGCCGGCGGCCCGACCTTCATCGTGCTGGGCCTGCTCACCGTGGCCGTGCTGGTGCCCTTCGTCGAGGAGATCGTGTTCCGGGGCATCGTGTTACCGGCGCTGCGGGCGAGATATCGGGCCGCGGTGGGAATCACACTCGCCGGAACGGTGTTCGCGGCGGTGCACTTCGTGCCGCTGGCCCTGCCGTACCTGCTGACGGTGGGCATCGCACTGTGCGCGATGGCCGAATGGTACCGGTCGATCGTGCCCGGAATCGTGCTGCACGGGGTGAACAACGCGGTCGTGTTCGGGGGCGTCGTGGTGGGAGCAGGCCTGCTCTGACAGCCCGCGTCCGCGCCGACGCCGCGCGTCGGTGAGCGGACTCAGGCCAGCAGCGCCGAGACGAGCAGCAGGATCGGCAACGCCCCCAGTGTGGTGATGACCGCCGAATCCCGCGCCAACAGGACGCCGTGACCGTAGCGGGTGGCCACCACGAGGACGTTCTGCGCGGTGGGGAGGGCGGCCGCCACCACCACGGTGAGCAACTCGTGTCCCTGCATCCCGAGCAGTCCGGCGCCCAGACCGTAGGCGAGCAGCGGATGCGCGAGAAGTTTGAGGACGCTCGCCAGCGCGATCTCGCGCCGCGGTGACGCCCCGGCCTCGAGGATCCTGACCCCGTACAGGGACATCCCGAACACCAGGAGCGCGCCGGGCACGGAGATCTGACCGACGAGCTTCACCGGCTCGAGCAGCATCTCCGGCAGGGTCCACGGCACGGCCGCCATCACGACGCCGGCGAGCGCGGACAACACGATCGGGGAGCGGACGGCCTGCATGATGGCGCCGAATGCGCCTTTGAGCGCACCGCCGTCCGCGTGGGCCTCGTCCGATCCCGAGCTCTCGGACTGGGCGCGTTCGAGGACCGCGATCGCGATCGGCTGGAGCACGACGACCTGGAACAGCAGCAGGGGCATGACGAACCCGAGGTCGCCGAGGACGTACAGCGCGATGGGGATCCCGAGGTTGGCGGAGTTGACGTAGCCGGCCGACAGTGCGCCGATCACGAGGTCGGACGCCGGCTTGTGGAGCCACATCCGCGCGATGGCCGTGTACAGGACGGCGATGATGATCGCGGAGACCGCGGACACCACGAACACGCCCGTGAAAACCTGGTCGAGGGTGGTCCGGGCCAGGGAATCGAACAACAGCGCCGGGGTGGCGACGAAGAACACCAGCCGGTTGAGCACCAGCCGGGCATCGTGGCCGAGGACCTGCGTGCGGGCGAGGATCCAGCCCAGTGCCACGAGCGCGACGATCACGGCGAAGCCGTTCAGGACACCGGCCACGGAGGCCTCCTCGGATCCGGCTGTGGGGGAGTGCGGAGGGGGGCAGCGGGAACGCCGATCGGGGCCGTGCGCTCCTGGATGAGGAGGCACAGCCCCGATCGGGTTGCTGTTGCCTTGCGTCGGCGGCCCGGCGGCCACGCGCAGGACGAGCTGGCGCGGATCTACCGCGCCGAGCGGTGACTCAGCGGCTGGTGAAGGGCAGCAGAGCCATCTCGCGGGCGTTCTTGACCGCCACGGCGACCTCACGCTGCTGCTGCGGGGTCAGGCCGGTGACGCGGCGCGAACGGATCTTGCCACGATCGGAGATGAACGTGCGGAGGGTGTTGACGTCCTTGTAGTCGACGGACTCGATGCCGGCGACCTTCAGGGGGTTCTTCTTGGGCCGGCGGCCCTCCTGGGCCCTGGCCTTCTTGGACGGGGTGCTACGTGCCTTAGCCATGATTACCTACTCACCAACTCGACTTCGTGACACCGGGCAGCTCGCCACGGTGGGCCATCTCGCGCATGCGGACGCGGGAGAGGCCGAACTTGCGGAGGTAGCCGCGGGGGCGGCCATCGGCCACGTCGCGGTTACGCACGCGCACGGGCGAGGCGTCACGCGGCATCTTGTTGAGCGCGGTCTGGGCATCCATGCGTGCCTCGTCCGTGCTCTCGGGGTTCTTGATGATTGCCTTGAGCTCGGCGCGGCGCTCGGCGAAACGGGCGACCTTCGCCTTGCGCTGCTCGTTGCGCGCGATCTTGGACTTCTTGGCCACGGGTCAGCGCTCCTCTCGGAATTCGACGTGCTTACGAACGACCGGGTCGAACTTCTTGAGGACGATGCGGTCCGGGTTGTTGCGACGGTTCTTGCGGGTCACGTACGTGAACCCGGTACCGGCCGTGGACTTCAGCTTGATGATGGGGCGGATGTCGTTACGGGCCATCTCAGATCTTCTCCCCACGGGCACGGATGCGGGCCACCACGGCCTCGATGCCGTCGCGGTCAATGGTCTTGATGCCCTTGGTGGAGACCGTCAGCGTGATGCGACGCCCCTCGGAGGGCACGAAGTAGCTGCGGCGCTGGATGTTCGGGTTCCAGCGACGGTTGGTCCTACGGTGCGAGTGCGAGACGGACTTGCCGAAACCCGGCTTCCGTCCCGTTACCTGGCAATGCGCCGACATGGCGTGTTTCTCCTTCCGCCCCGTCCTGAAGTGGCGCGCGGCGACACGGGGGCCACCCCGATTTCCGGACGGGCCGGGGAGTGGCGGGTCGCCACGTCGCGAACACCATGAGAGGCGATTGCAAACGTGCAGACAACAGCGATGGTCTAGTTTACGCACCGGGCCGCCCGAAACGGTAATCGGCACGTCACCGGCGGTGTGACGGGCCTCGACGGGGCTCGGGGCCGGTGACCGGACGTGCTCGAATTGGGTGCTCGCCCATCGTACGGGTACGATCAACCGATGCGTGTGCTGACACCGGAATCCCCGGTTCGGCCACTGGCAACTGCGCGCCCCTCGCGGGGTGTGCGCCAGACCCACAGACTTCTACCGAGCTAGAGGGATCGACGTATGAAGAACGACATTCACCCCGACTACCATCCGGTGGTCTTCCAGGACTCGGGCACGGGCACCAAGTTCCTCACCCGTTCCACCGCGACCAGCGATCGCACGGTGGAGTGGGAGGACGGCAAGTCCTACCCGCTGATCGTCGTGGACGTGACCAGCGAGTCGCACCCGTTCTGGACCGGCGCGCAGCGTGTCATGGACACCGCCGGCCGTGTCGAGAAGTTCCAGCGCCGCTACGGCAACCGCGCCCGCCGCAAGTGAGCCGCGGGGCGCACGCGCCCCGATCCACCTTCACAACCCGAGGACTTACATCATGGCAGTTCCCAAGCGTCGCCTCTCGCGCGCCAACACCCACTCCCGCCGTTCGCAGTGGAAGGCTGACAACGTCGCCCTCCAGGAGACCAAAATCGACGGCCGTCCCGTCGTGCTGCCGCGTCGCCTGGTGAAGGCCGCTCAGCTCGGCCTGGTCGACCTCGACCGCTGAACCGCCTCCGGCTGATCGGACGATCAGTCGGGAACGGCGGTGCCACGCGCGCCGCACGCACACGCCCGGTACGAACCCGGTGGATCCCGCAGGGGAACCACCGGGTTCGTCGGCGTATCGGGGGCATCAGTCATTCCTCAGCAGGGCTTCAGCGTGGTGCGCGAAACTGGGCGTCATGAGAATCCTCGTGGTAGACGACGACCAGGCGGTCCGTGAATCGCTCCGGCGCTCACTGACGTTCAACGGTTACGAGGTCGAGCTCGCCGGTGACGGCGTGGAGGCGATCGAGTGTGTCGACAGCAACAGGCCCGATGCCGTGATCCTCGACGTGATGATGCCCCGCCGGGACGGTCTCGAGGTGTGCCGGATTCTGCGCAGTCGTGGCGATGATCTCCCGGTGCTCATGCTCACCGCCCGCGATGCCGTGTCGGAGCGGGTGGCGGGCCTGGACGCGGGCGCGGACGATTATCTCCCGAAGCCCTTCGCGCTCGAGGAGCTGCTCGCGCGACTTCGGGCCCTGCTGCGTCGCCGGGGCTCCGAGACCGAGGACGTCGACGAGGTCCTGGAGTTCGAGGACCTGCGGATGGATCTCGCGACGCGCGAGGTCACGAGAGGGGAGCGGCGGATCCAGCTGACCCGCACGGAGTTCTCGTTGCTCGAGCTCCTCATGCACCATCCGCGCCGTGTGCTGACCCGCAGCCACATCCTCGAAGAGGTGTGGGGCTACGATTTCCCCACCTCGGGTAATGCGCTCGAGGTGTACATCGGATATCTCAGGCGCAAGACCGAGGGGGAGGGTGAGGTGCGGCTCATCCACACCGTCCGCGGCGTGGGGTACGTGCTGCGCGAGACCCCGTAGGGGAGTAACCGTAGTGACAGTGGGCGCGAGGGGGCGCAAGCCCGCCCCGATCTCGTTGCACCAGCGGGTGACCCTGTTGGCGGCGAGCTCGGTGGGGGTCGCGGTGGCCCTGATGGCCGTCGCGGCCTACTTCGTCGTGTCCGGATCCCTGTACAGGGGGGTCAACGAGCGGCTCCAACAGCAGGCGGACCAACTGGTCAACAGTCAGCTCGCCTCGGAGTTCGCGCTGCAGTCCCGCAGCACACTCATCGCTCTGAGAGCCTTCAACCCGAATCTGGACGCGCAGATCGTCGCACCGTCCGGCGGGCGTACCGCCACCGGCGAGCCCTTTCAGATCGGTGCCCCGGAGATCGAGGTCGTGCGAGGCGAGGCCGAGTCGAGCCTGCGCGCCTCCGGGGGTAAGCAGATCTACGCGGTCGGCGTCCGCGACGGCTCCACGCTGATCCTCGCGCAGGACCTGGGTCCCACGCGGGCGACCCTGAACAGGTTGGCGATCGTCCTGACCCTGGTCGGCGCCGCGGGGATCGCGCTCGCCGCCGTGGCGGGGACCGCCGTGGGCCGCACCGGTCTGGCGCCGGTCGCCAGACTGACGCGGGCGGTGGAGCGAATCGCGCGGACCGATGATCTGCGACCCATCCCCGTCAGTGGCGACGACGAGATCGCACGCCTGACCGCCACGTTCAACCAGATGCTGGTGGCGCTCCGGGAGAGCAGGGAACGGCAGGCGCGGCTCGTCGCGGACGCGGGGCACGAGCTGAAGACCCCGCTGACCAGCCTGCGTACGAATGTCGAGCTGCTCATCGCGGCCAGTCGCCCCGGCGCTCCCGCGATCCCGGATGAGGACCGTGGTGCGCTCGAGGTGGACGTGGTCGGTCAGATCTCCGAGCTGAGCCAGCTCGTCGGCGATCTCGTCGAACTCGCGCGCGAGGATTCCGGTGAGGTGGAGCTCGAGCCCGTCGCGGTGTCGGATGCCGTCGAGCGGGCGTTGGAGCGGGTCCGCCGCCGCCGGCACGACGTGGAGTTCAGGGTCGATCTGGTGCCGTGGTACTCGTTCGGCGATTCGGCGGGGATCGAACGCGCCGTGCTCAACATCTGTGACAACGCGGCCAAGTGGAGCCCCGGCGGCGGGACCGTCACGGTGACGATGCGTCCCGTCTCCGAGGCGGTGATGGAGTTGACGGTGTCGGATCAGGGCCCGGGGGTGCCGGAGCAGGACCGCCAGTTGGTCTTCGAGCGTTTCCATCGTTCCCGCGAGGCCAGGGCGATGCCGGGGTCCGGGTTGGGACTGGCCATCGTGCGCCAGGTCGCCACCCGGCACGGTGGCACCGTCGAGATCGGCGATGCCGAGGGGGGCGGCGCGGAAGTCCGGCTGACTCTGCCGGGTAGCGAACAACCACCGGATTGATTCTCCCGCCCGACGCGCGCGGTGCTCGCCCCGGTCAGACGATCGGCGCCCCGGGAACGTCCCGATCTATCCACGCGGTTTTCTTCCAGATGGGTTTCAGCGGGCTCACAGCGTGGTGAGGAACGATAGCTGCCATGGAGAATGAAAACGGTCGAGTCCCCGGCACCCCCGGGTCCGGCGACGAGTGGGCTTCCGGGGCGGGAGCCGGGGCGGGCGGTCACACC
>CAMNYG010000053.1 GCA_946570335.1 uncultured Dietzia sp.
CCGGCAGGGTCCGCCGCACGGTCCCGGCGAGCAGCGTCCCACACTCCCGGGTGGCGGCGCGGACGTCGACTCCGTCGTCGACACCGTGCGCCCGGTGGTCGAGGCTGTCCGGGAGCACGGCGCCACGGCCGCACTCGACTACGGCGAGAAGTTCGACGGTGTCCGTCCGGGCTCGGTGCGGGTGCCGGCGGACGTGATCGCCCGCGCCGCCGAGGAACTGGACCCGGACATCCGCGACGCGCTGGCCGAGGCCATCCGCCGCGCTCGCATCGTCCACTCGGCACAGAAGCGCACGGACACCGTCACCGAGGTCGCCCCCGGCGGGTTCGTCACGCAACGCTGGGTGCCGGTCGAGCGCGTGGGACTGTACGTCCCGGGCGGCAAGGCGGTCTACCCCTCCAGCGTCATCATGAACGTCGTCCCCGCGCAGGTCGCCGGCGTCGGATCCCTCGTCGTGGCCTCTCCGCCGCAGTCCGACTTCGGAGGCTGGCCGCACCCGACCATCCTGGCGGCGTGTTCGCTGCTCGGGGTGGACGAGGTGTGGGCCGTCGGCGGCGCCCAGGCCGTCGCCCTGCTCGCCTACGGCGGGCAGGATCCGGACGCGGCGGAACTGGAGCCCGTGGACATCGTCACCGGGCCCGGCAACGTCTATGTCACCGCGGCCAAGCGACTCTGCCGCAGCGTGGTGGGCATCGACTCCGAGGCCGGCCCCACAGAGATCGCCGTGCTCGCAGACGACTCGGCCGACCCCGTGCACGTGGCATACGACCTCATCAGCCAGGCCGAGCACGACCCGAACGCGGCCAGCGTCCTGGTCACCGACTCGGTCGAGTTCGCCGACACCGTCGATCAGGAGATCGAGGCGCGGTACGAGGTGACGCTCAACTCCGACCGCGTGCGCGAGGCACTCGAGGGACCGCAGTCCGCCATCATCCTGGTGGATGACATCGAGACCGGCCTACGGGTGGTCGACGCGTATGCCGCCGAACACCTCGAGATCCAGACCCGGAACTCCGCGGCGGACGCCGCCCGGGTGCGCAACGCCGGCGCGATCTTCGTCGGTGCCTACTCGCCGGTGCCACTCGGCGACTACGCGGCCGGGTCCAACCACGTCCTGCCCACCTCCGGCACCGCCCGCCACTCCTCGGGACTGAGCGTGCAGACCTTCCTGCGCGGCATCCACGTCGTGGACTACGACCAGGCCGCCCTCAAGGAGATCGCCCCGACCGTCGTGGCGCTCGCCGACGCCGAGCTGCTGCCCGCACACGGCGAGGCCGTCCGCGCCCGGTTCGAGGATCTCGTCGCGGAGGAGGGGGAGCAGTGACCCGCGCACCCCGCCCGGGCGTCGGGCTGGACGCCCTGCCGTTGCGCGACAACCTGCGGGGCCGCAGCGCCTACGGCGCTCCGCAGCTCGAGGTCCCTGTGCAGCTCAACACCAACGAGAACCCGCACCCGCCCACCGCGGCACTGGTCGCCGACATCGCGGCCGCCGTCTCCGCCGCCGCCACCGACCTCAACCGCTACCCCGACCGCGACGCGGTCGGATTGCGCACCGACCTGGCCACCTACCTGTCCGCACAGACCGGCGTCGATCTCGATGTGGACATGGTGTGGGCGGCCAACGGATCCAACGAGATCCTGCAGCAGTTGCTGCAGGCCTTCGGCGGACCCGGCCGCCGCGCCATGGGCTTCGTCCCCAGCTACTCGATGCACCCCATCCTGGCGGCCGGAACCGACACCGAGTGGATCCCCGTCGAGCGCGCGGACGACCTGTCCATCGACGTGGACGCGGCGCTGGAGGCGATCGCCGAGCACCGCCCCGACGTGGTGTTCGTGACCACGCCCAACAATCCGACGGGCCACGTCATCGAGACCGACGACCTGCGTCGACTGCTCGACGCGGCACCCGGGATCGTGGTGGTGGACGAGGCGTACGCCGAGTTCTCACCGTCGCCCAGCGCCTGCACCCTGCTGGCCGAGTACCCGACCACACTCGTGGTCTCCAGGACCATGAGCAAGGCGTTCGCGTTCGCCGGCGGCCGGCTCGGCTACTTCGCCGCGGATCCGGCCTTCGTCGAGGCCGTGTTGCTGGTGCGCCTGCCTTACCATCTGTCGATGATCGCGCAGGCTGCCGCGCGCGCGGCCCTGCGTCACGCCGACGAGACCCTCGCCTCCGTTGCGATGCTCGCCGACGAACGCAAGCGCGTCACCGCCGCACTGGAGGAGCAGGGATACGACGTGTTGCCCAGCGAGGCCAACTTCGTCCTCTACGGGCCGTTCACCGACGCTCCACGCGCCTGGCAGCGGTACCTCGACGCCGGCGTGCTGATCCGCGACGTGGGCATCCCGGGGCGACTTCGTGCGACCATCGGGCTCGAGCACGAGAACGACCGGCTGCTGCAGGTCAGCGCCGAACTGGCGGCCGAGGAGATCGAACCCCTGACTGAGGAGAAGCGATGACGGAGCAGACCGCGCGGCGTGGCCGGGTCGAGAGGACGACCAAGGAGTCGTCCATCGTGGTGGAGATCGACCTCGACGGAACCGGACAGACGGACATCTCGACCGGGGTTCCGTTCTTCGACCACATGCTCACCGCTTTCGGACAGCACGGCGCGTTCGATCTGACGGTCCGCGCGACCGGAGACAACGACATCGAGGCCCACCACACGGTGGAGGACACCGCCATCGTGCTGGGTCAGGCCATCGGCCGGGCCCTGGGGGACAAGCGCGGTATCCGGCGGTTCGGACAGTGCTCGCTGCCCATGGACGAGACCCTCGCAGAAGCGGTCGTCGACGTCTCGGGTCGGCCCTACTGTGTTCACACCGGCGAGCCCGACATGATGATCGGGTACGTGGTGATCGGTCACGACAGTGCGCCGTACGGCACCGTCCTCAACAAGCACGTGTTCGAGACCCTGGCCTATAACGCACGCATCGCGCTGCACGTCATCGTCCACTACGGACGGGACCCGCACCACATCACCGAGGCCGAGTACAAGGCGGTCGCCCGCGCGCTGCGTGCGGCCGTCGAGCCGGACCCCCGCATCAGCGGTATCCCCTCCACCAAGGGCGCGCTGTGATGCCGGCGTGAGCCCGCGTGATTCCTCGTCGGGGGCGCTGACGCAGCTGACCAGGACGCCCGGGATCCTGGCGGCCTTCGCGCTGGTACTGCTCGCCTTCGGTGGGTTCTCGCTCCTGCTTCCGGTCGTGCCGCTGGCGGTGGTTCGTGGCGGCGGCAGTGAATTCGTCGCCGGCGCGACCACCGGCGTCTTCATGACGATCACCGTGGTGTTCCAGCTGCTCACGCCCAGGATCACCGCGGCGATCGGCTATCGTTGGGTGCTCGGAATCGGCAGTGCCATGCTCGGTCTGCCCTCGGGGCTCCTGGCCCTGTTCGACAGTTCGTTCGCGGTGTTGGCGGTGAGCGGCGTACGTGGGGCCGGGTTCGGCATGATGACCGTCGCCGGCTCCGCCCTGGTGGCCGAGCTCGCGCCGCCCGGCATGCTCGGACGTGCGACCTCACTCATCGGCCTGGCCATCGGGATCTCCGAAGCACTCTTCCTGCCGGCCGGACTCTGGACGCTCGACGCGTTCGGGCTGCCGACGGTGGCCTGGAGCGCCACCGCGTTCGGGGCGGTGGGTCTGTTCGCCGCGGCTCGCCTGCCACGCGTCTATCCGACCCCGCCCGAGCCCTCGGAGCGCTCCGTGATGAGTTCCGGGCAGGTATTCGTACTCCTGGTCGGGCCGTTCCTGGTGATGCTCGCGGTCTCACTGCCCTACGGCGCCGCGGCGTCGTTCTTGTCTCCCGCGCTCGACGAGATCATTCAAGGAAGTGGTGCCGTCGTGGCCGGGGTGGGGCTCGGGCTACTCGGTGCCGGGGTGATCGTCGGGCGTACCTTCGCGGGGCTGATCTCGGATCGTCAGGGACCCGGTGCCATGGTCTGGCCGGGCCTGGGCCTGGCTGCGATCGGTATGGCCGGTATCGCCGTCATGGTGTCGATGGCGGTGAACCCGTGGTGGTTCCTCGTCCCCACCATCGTGTTCGGTCTCGGATTCGGTGCCGTGCAGAACGACGCACTGGTGGGGTCGTTCGAGCGGATGCCCCGCTCACGTCTGGGGACGGCCTCGGCGTCGTGGAACATCTCCTTCGACACCGGCACCGGCCTCGGTTCGATCGTGATGGGAGGGCTCGCCGGTTTCGGCTACGTGGTGCTGTTCGCCGTGGCCGCCGGAATCGTCCTGATCGTGGGTGGCCCGGCGTCGGTCTACGCCCGGCGTACGAGGCCCCCACGCGAACTGCCCCAGCCCGACTCGGGAGATTAAGGTGAGAAGGATGACGACGACGGCCACGCGGGTGGCGCTCCTGGACTATGGATCCGGCAACCTGCGATCGGCCCAGCGGGCGCTCGAGCGTGTCGGGGCGACGGTCGACCTGACCTCCGACCCGCGCGTGGCCACCGAGGCCGAGGCGTTGGTGGTGCCCGGCGTCGGCGCGTTCGCCGCGTGCATGACGGGCCTCGAGGCGGTGCGTGGACCCCGGATCATCGGTGAACGACTCGCCGGTTCCCGCCCGGTGCTCGGGATCTGCGTGGGGATGCAGGTGATGTTCGACCGCGGTGTCGAGTTCTCAGACGGCGAGCACGAGGGCTCCGCTGGTGTCCCGGGATGCGGGGAATGGCCGGGCGTGGTCGAGCGACTGGAGGCCCCCGTACTGCCTCACATGGGATGGAACACCGTCGAAGCAGCGGAGCGGTCCGTCCTGTTCGCCGGGATGCCCGCCGACGAGCGCTTCTACTTCGTCCACTCCTACGGGGTGAGGGACTGGGTGATGGAGCCGTCCGATCACCTGCGAGCACCCGACGTCACCTGGGCCACGCACGGAAGCCGGTTCGTGGCCGCGGTGGAGAACGGACCGCTGGTCGCCACCCAGTTCCACCCGGAGAAGTCCGGGGATGCCGGTCTCCACCTTCTCGAGAACTGGATCAGGTCCCTTGGCTAGGCCCGGGAGGCCACCCGCCCCGGTGTCGTTCGCGGTGCTCGCACTGTGGGTCGCCGGCGCAGGTGTGCTGTGCCTCGGACTCACCGCCGTCGCGGTCGCCGTGATACCCGTCGGCCCGGCGGGGCGCGCGATCATCGCTCTGGTCGGCATCGTCGTGACCATCGCCGCCATGGGGGTGACCTCGAGTCGGATCACCGACCGTGCCATCCGAGCGGAGTACGGGGACGACCCCACGGGCGCGGTGGGCGATGACGGGCGTCCCGGCACTGACGGACTAGGCTGACCCCCGTGAGCAACGCTTCTTACCTCGAACTCCTGCCCGCCGTCGATGTCGCCGACGGGCAGGCCGTCCGCCTCGTCCAGGGAGAGGCGGGAACCGAGACCTCGTACGGTTCGCCGCTGGACGCCGCGATGCAGTGGCAGCGCGACGGCGCGGAGTGGGTCCACCTCGTGGACCTGGATGCCGCATTCGGCCGTGGAAGCAACCGCGATCTCCTCGCCGAGGTCGTGGGCACCCTCGACATCAAGGTCGAGATGTCCGGCGGCATCCGCGACGACGCCTCGCTCGAGGCTGCCCTGGCCACCGGTTGTGCACGAGTGAACCTGGGTACCGCGGCTCTGGAGAACCCGCAGTGGTGCCGCTCGGCGATCGCGCGTCACGGTGACCGGATCGCGGTCGGGCTGGACGTCCGGGTCGTGGACGGCGATCCCCGCCTGCGGGGCCGTGGTTGGGTGTCCGACGGCGGAAACCTGTGGGAGGTTCTCGAGCGTCTGGACGAGGACGGATGCGCGCGCTACGTCGTCACGGACGTCTCCAAGGACGGCATGCTGAACGGCCCCAACATCGAGATGCTCTCGCAGGTGTGCGCCGCCACCGACTCACCGGTGGTCGCCTCTGGTGGCGTCTCGTCCATCGCAGACCTCGAGGCGATCGCCACCCTGGTCCCTCAGGGCGTCGAAGGGGCGATCATCGGCAAGGCCCTCTACGCCGGCCGTTTCACCCTTCCGGACGCGCTCGCCGCCATGAGCAGCCACTGAAGGTCCATGACCCCCCGGTAGTCACACGCAGCACGACCTCGAGCAGGAGGCCCGAGATGGACGATCAGACCGGAAACACCCTGCCGACGGATCTCCCCGTCGACCCGGCCGAGGCGCTCGCGCTGGCGGTCCGGGTCCTCGATGAGGTCTCGCCCAGGTTCATCGAGGGAGTCGGTGCGAAGGGGGTCCAGAACAAGGGCACCCGCAACGACTTCGCCACCGAGTTGGACCTCGAACTGGAGCGCCGGATCTCCGATGCGCTGCGCGAGGGCACCGGGTTCGAGGTGCACGGTGAGGAGTACGGCGGCCCCCCGGTCAACGCGGGGACCCTGTGGGTGGTGGACCCGATCGACGGTACCGCCAACTACTCGCTGGGCATCCCCACCACGGGGATCCTGGTCTCGCTCATCCATGAACGCCAGCCCGTTCTCGGATTGACGTGGCTCCCCCTTCTCGGCCTGAGATTCACCTCGGTCGCCGGCGGTCCCCTCCGGCAGAACGACGAGGTGGTCCCGGACCTGCCCGATGTCTCGATCCGAGACGTCGCCCTCGGCCTCGGTTCCCTCAACACCGGTGCCAGGACCACCTACCCTCCGGCCTACCGGCGTGAGGTGTTCGAACAGCTCACCCTCGATGCCGCCCGTACCCGGAAGTTCGGCTCGACGGGCGTGGACCTGTCGTTCGTGGCCTCGGGAAGGCTGTCGGCGGCGGTGAGTTTCGGGAACTTCGCGTGGGACAACGCCGCGGGTACCTCCCACGTGCGGTCGGCCGGCGGTGTGGTCACGGACCTGGCGGGGGAGCCGTGGTCAGTCGAGTCCCAGTCGATGCTGGCCGCCGGGCCGCGGGCCCATGGCGAGGTGCTCGACACCATCACCCAGCTCGGGGAGCCGGGAAATTTCTTCGAAGCCGGTCGCCGACGCGCGACCCCGGAACCCGAGAGCCCGCGGCCGTGGCTCGAGGAAGGACGCTGAACCGATCATGACTCTCGCGACCAGGGTGATCCCCTGTCTGGACGTCGATGCCGGCCGTGTGGTCAAGGGCGTGAACTTCCTCGACCTGCGTGACGCCGGTGATCCGGTCGAGTTGGCGGCCGCCTACGGAGAGCAGGGTGCCGATGAGCTGACCTTTCTGGATGTGACGGCGTCGTCGTCGGGCCGCGGCACCATGATCGAGGTGGTCAAGCGCACCGCGGAGCAGATCTTCATCCCCCTGACGGTCGGTGGCGGTGTCCGCACCGAGGACGACGTGAACCAGCTGCTGCGTGCCGGCGCCGACAAGGTGAGTGTCAACACCGCCGCGATCGCTCGTCCCGAGCTCCTCGGCGAGCTCAGCCGACGTTTCGGCTCGCAGTGCATCGTCCTGTCCGTCGACGCGCGAACCGTCCCGACAGGGGAGAAGCCCACCCCGTCGGGGTGGGAGGTCACCACTCACGGCGGCCGCCGTGGCACGGGGATCGACGCCATCGGATGGGCTCGGCGTGGCCAGGAG
>CAMNYG010000054.1 GCA_946570335.1 uncultured Dietzia sp.
GGACAGACAACACTGCCGGGCGGTCTGCCGAGCCTCCGGAGGAGATCCGCACCGCGTGGGTGTTGTGGCTCGCGGCGACGGCGTTCGCACTGGTGGGTATGTTGCTCAACTCGGCCACAGCCCGGTTCAGCGATCTGCCGCAAGCTACCCGGGACGCGTTCCGGGACGCCGTGGACACGGCGGGCACCGTCGACATCACCGTCGAGTCGGTGTTCTCGATGGCACTGGTCGTCGGCTCGTTCTTCGCCCTGCTGGCGGCCGCGGTCACGGTGTGGCTGGCATTCCGGCTGCGCGCCGGGAAGAGGTGGGCTCGGACGATGCTCGACATCGCGGCGATCTTCCTCGTGGTGGACGCCGTGTCCGTGGTCGTCGGCGTGTTCGGCGGGGTCGCGGGGACGGGGGAGCGCGACGACGTGCTCAGCTTCGTGATCTTCTCCTTCCAGATCCTCGCGGGATTGTGCGCGGCCACGGCGGTGTGGCGTCAACACACTGCCGAGGCGATGGAATACACCACCAACAACGGGGGTAGCCGTGCCGGCAAGTGAACCGGCCCGCATCCGGCCGGGGGCCGAGCCCGAGGGCCCGGTTCTCTACGCCGAGGACGGCTGGAGCTGGGCGTGGATTCTCGCGGCTCCGCTGTTCTGTGCGGGTGCCGCGCTGTTCGAGCTCCTCACGGGGGCGCCGGTGCACTGGCTCATGCTCACCGTCTGCGCCATCGCCTCGGCGCTGTGTCACGGGGTCATGATCGCCGCCACCCGCGTGCACGGCCGGATCAGGCTGACGCCCACCGCGTACTACCAGGGCACCGAGGAACTCGAATTGGCGCGGGTGGAGGCGGTATTGCCCCCGGCCGACGGTCAGGACCAGGCGTCGTGGCAGACCGCTCGCACCCTGGGGGAGCTGCGCGAGGTGCCGCGCAAGCGTGGCGCGGTCGGCCTCCGGCTGGACTCCGGCGCGGAGGTTCGTGCATGGGGGCGGCACCCGGACGCGCTCCGGGCCGCTCTCGTGGGCGCGGTGGAGTCGCATGACGGGCCCGAGGGAGCGGAGGAGCCGGGAGGCGACGCGCCCGACTCTCCTGAGGGTCCGGCGTGACCGCCCGGCGTCAGGCGATCGCGGCTGCGGTCGCCGCGGTCCTGGCGATCATCCTGTGGTGGCTGTCGCGAGGCACCGTGGAGGTGCTCCCACCGGTCGTCGACCCGCCCGTAGAGGGCAGCGTCCAGCGCACGGTCACCACCACCTGGCTGCTGCTCGCGGCCACGGTCGTGGCCGGCCTCTCGATGGTGCTGGCGACCCTGGCGATCGTTCGGGGCCGCTCCGGTCGTGAAGCCTGATATATCTACTTCTGCCTGGGCTTTTTCGGCGAATCGCCGCTGCGCGGTAACGATCGGATGACGGTTCGCTGAGCGTTCGCCCTGCGATTCCTCGTGGCGCGCGCCACACGCTACATTTGGGGCAGTTCGGACGTATGCGGCCGCGGTGGGAAGCCCGGCCGATGCGTCCGATTCTCGGGAACGGACACCTACAGCACATGGAATCGGGGATCGGTGCAGCCATCTAGCACTTTCGTTGGCACCACCGCGGTCGTGGGAGCGATCGCACTTCTGGGATCGGGAGTGGCAGCGGCCGCTCCGGTCAAATGGCAGGACTGTACCGAGATGCTCGGGGTCGAGGCCGAGTATCTGCCGCAGGGGATGGAGTGCGGCACCGTTGAGGTACCCGTTGACTACACCCAGCCCGACGCCGCCAAGACCGAGGTCGCGCTGACCCGGATCAAGGCCTCGTCAGGCAAGGCGCAGTCCACCGTGTTCGGCAACCCGGGCGGGCCCGGCAACTACGCGCTCAACTTCTGGAACCCGCCGCTCGACGGGACCGCGCCTGCCGGTCTGTACGAGAAACACGACCTGGTGGCGGTCCAGCCCCGCGGCCTGTACGGCTCCAACCCGATGGTGTGCGATGTGGAGTTCGTGGGGCCGAACGCGGTCAACCCGCTTCACGACGCGTGCTACGGCACCGACCCGGCCTACATGGCGTCCATGACCACGGAGAACGCTGCACGAGACATGAACGCGGTCCGTGAGGCGCTCGAGCTGGCCGAGATCGACTACGTGGGCGTGTCCTACGGCACGGCGATCGGCACCGACTACGCCACGCTGTTCCCGGAGCACACCGGGAGGATGGTGTTGGACTCCAACACCCACCCTGACTGGCGTTGGTCCAAGCAGGCCGAGCAGGGCGCATTCGCGCAGGAGGAGCGGATCAACGACATCTTCGCCTGGATCGCCGAGCGGGACGACTACTACGGACTCGGTGACACCCCGCTGAAGGTGTTCCACTCCTGGAAGTGGGTGACCGACCAGGAAGTGGGTGGCCCCGCCAACCTCACGCCGCCACCGGCCGAGTCCGGGGACCTGCCCGTGGAGCTCCGCGGCTCGATGCTCGAGCAGCCTGCACTGGACGTGATCAACACGACCGCGCCCGGCCGCGCCCGCGCCGAGGGCTTCGCCCGCGCCGCCGCCCTGCAGGGGCTCACGAACAACGCCACCACCGGCTTGTTCGATGCCACCGTGGGTGCCACGTACAGCGAGCAGGCCTGGCCAATGCTGGCCCACATGCTCAAGTACTACAACGACGGCGGGACCATCGCCCGGGTGGACTACGAGACCGTCGGCCTCATGCTCGCCGCGCAGGAGAACCGCACGCCGGTCCTCCGCACGGACGTCGAGATGAACGCCATCATCACCTGCAACGAGACGGCGGAGCCGGCCGATCAGCTGGGCGTGATGGTGGCCAAGGCGGACAAGGCCACCGGCGGCAACCGCCTGACCACCCGCGCGGCCGTCGAGGCCGCCGGTGACGACTGCGTGGGTTGGGAGCCCGTCGCCCAGACCATCGACCCGAACGGTGACGCGCTGGAGGAGAAGCCGCTCATCCTGCACTCCGAGGACGACGCGGTCACGCCGATCGCCGGCGCCCACCGCGTCGCCGAGGCCATGGGCGGCACCCTGGTCACCGTCGGCGGCGGGGACCACGGCGTGTTCCGGATGGGCAATGAGGAAGTGGACCGGATCGTGATGGACTACCTCACGAACGGAACCGCGGAGGCCGGACACGTGCCCGGCAAGCCGTCGCCCGATCCGCTGCCCAAGTGGGATCAGGCCGATCGTGCAGCGGCGGCCCAGCAGGGTATGTCCGCCCCGATCGAGGGCGCGGACGACTGGTACGGGACTCACCACGAGCCCGCACCCGCGCCGTCGACCGGCCCCGTGGACGTCGCACCGGTGGTCCCGGCTCCGGCGCCGCTGCCGACCCCGCAGGAGGTGCATCAGCAGGCGGAGGAGGCCATCCAGGACGTGGCCGGGCAGATCGACGCCGCCGCCAAATCGCTGTTCGCCCCGCCGGCCGCTCCGGCCGCGCCGCAGGCCTGATACCGCGAACGGGTACTTGTCGGACGTCTCTGGAACACTGGGGGCGTGACGTCTTCGAGTGATGCCTTCCTGACCCCGTCCGGCCTGTCCGGCACCACACGATCGGCCGAGCTCTTCGCCGAGGCCCGTGAGCTGATCCCCGGAGGGGTCAACTCCCCGGTCCGTGCCTTCAACTCCGTCGGTGGGACCCCGCGCTTCATGCGTGACGCGCGGGGTTCCCGCATGACGGACGTGGACGGCAACACCTATGTGGACCTGGTGTGCTCGTGGGGGCCGATGATCCACGGCCATGCCCATCCGGAGATCGTGGACGCGGTCCGCGAGGCGGCCTCGCGCGGACTGAGCTTCGGCACGCCCACCGAGGGGGAGGTGGAGCTGGCCCGCGAGATCATCTCCCGGACGTCCGTCGAGGAGGTCCGGCTCGTCAACTCCGGTACCGAGGCAACCATGAGCGCGGTGCGTCTGGCCCGTGGCTTCACCGGCCGCGCCAAGGTCGTCAAGTTCTCCGGGTGCTATCACGGTCACGTGGACGCCCTGCTGGCCGATGCGGGCTCGGGTGTCGCCACGTTCTCCCTGCCGGACTCACCCGGGGTCACCGGTGCCAGCGCTCACGACACGATCGTGCTGCCGTACAACGACGTGGAGGCCGTCCGCCTCGCGTTCGCCAACCATGGCGATGAAATCGCGTGTGTCATCACCGAGGCCGCGGCCGGGAACATGGGCACGGTCCCACCGCTGCCCGGCTTCAACGAGGAGCTTCGTAACCTGTGCTCGGCGAGCGGCGCGTTGCTGATCATGGACGAGGTCATGACCGGCTTCCGTGCCGGCGATCGCGGCTGGTGGGGTATCGACGGCGTCGCCGGCGACCTGACCACCTTCGGCAAGGTCATGTCCGGAGGTCTGCCCGCAGCAGCCTTCGGCGGTCGCGCTGATGTCATGTCCCATCTCGCACCCGCCGGACCCGTCTACCAGGCCGGAACCCTGTCCGGTAACCCCGTCGCGGTGGCCGCGGGCCTCACCTCGCTGCGCCTGGCCGATCACTCCTGCTACTACACGCTGCAGACCAACGCCGACCGGCTCGAGGCGCTCATCACCAACGCCCTGCAGGCCGCAGGCGTCGCGCACACCATCCAGCGTGCGGGAACCATGCTCAGCACGTTCTTCACCGAGGAGCAGGTCACCGACTACGCGGGGGCCAAGGCGGCGGAGTCCTTCCGGTACGCGCCGTTCTTCAACACACTTCTCGACCGCGGGATCTATGCCCCGCCGAGTGCGTTCGAGACCTGGTTCGTCTCCACCGCGCTGACCGATGACGACTTCCAGCACATCGCCGACGCCCTCCCTGTCGCCGCGGAGGCCGCCGCTGCCGCCACCGCACCGGAGGACGCCCGATGAGCAGCACCAGGCGCGGCCTGTACGGCAGACTCCACGTCCCCTCGGCCGGCCCCACCTCCCTGCCGATCCCCTTGCGGGGAGAGCATCCCGCCCCCGCGGACGCACCGCCGTCGCTGGACGGGTCGTCCGCCACCGCTTCATCGGACGAACCCGACATGGTGTCGCAGCCCGAGGGATCCGAGGCCTATGGCGCCGAGCCGGGGACGATCGCCGCTCCGGGCGAGCCGCTCTCGTCGTCGTCACCCTCCCGTGACTCGTCGGCGCGTGCCACCGAGACGCAGACGATCGTCCACCTGGTCCGCCACGGCGAGGTCCACAATCCCGAGGGCGTTCTGTACGGACGGCTGCCCGGATTCGGGCTGTCCGAACTGGGCTACAGCCAGGCCGAGACCGTCGGCCGTGTGCTCGGGAGTGGGCACGACATCGTGTCGATCGTCGCGTCGCCACTTCAGCGGGCCCAGGAGACCGCGGCGCCGCTCGCAGAGCGGCTCGGGCTGCCGGTGGGGATCGATGAGGACATCATCGAGGCCGACAACCGATTCGAGGGAAACAAGGTCGGTGGCCGCGGCGGCGCGCTGCGCGATCCTCAGTACTGGCCGATCCTGCTCAACCCCATGCGGCCGTCGTGGGGCGAGCCGTACCTGCAGATCGCGCACCGGATGATCGGTGCCGTGTACTCGACCCTCGATGTGGCGCGTGGGCACGAGGCGGTCCTGGTGAGCCACCAGCTGCCCGTCTACACCACCCGCCGTTTTCTCGAGGGGCGGCGCCTGTGGCACGATCCGCGCAAACGGCAGTGCTCGCTCGCCTCCGTCACCTCGCTCGTGTTCGAGGGCACCACCCTGCGCGACATCGTGTATTCGGAGCCGGCGGGCGCGTCCGACCCGTCACAGACCGGAGCCTGAGCTGAGAGCTATGCCCAAGATGCGAACCGCGCTCGGTGCGTTGATGCTGGCCGGAGCTTTGCTGACCAGCGCCTGCGCGACTGGGGACGACGCGGTGATAGCCGGTCCCGAGACCTTCGAGTTCGTCAGCCCCGACGGCCAACTCGAGATCTTCTACGATCCGCCGGCCGAGCGTAAACCCGTCGCCGAGATCGCCGGCCCGGACCTGCTCGACCCGGACACCACGCTCAACCTGCAGCAGGACCACGCTGGTGAGGTCGTGGTGCTCAACACCTGGGGTCAGTGGTGTGGCCCGTGCCGGGCCGAGGTCGACGACCTGCAGCGCATCCAGGACGAGTTCGGCCCCCGGGGAGCCACCGTGTTCGGTATCAACCTGCGTGACCCCAACCGGCAGAAGCCGGTCGATTTCGTGGAGGACAACGGCGTCACCTACCCGTCGATCTGGGATCCCAGTAACGCCGCCGTCGCCGCGCTCCGCGGATTCCCGACCTCGGTCGTGCCCACCACGCTGTTGCTCGACAAGCAACACCGCGTGGCCGCCGTGTTCCTGGTCGAGATCACCGACGACAAGCTCAACGACACCATCGAGCGGCTGTTGTCGGAGGAGGTCGATCCGGCGTGAGTCCGGACGTGATCCTGCTCGCGCAGAGCGTGGGGGAGACGTTCCAGCAGACGGTCGCCAGTGGGCCGATACTGCTCGCACTGGGCGCCTGCCTGCTCGCCGGACTCGTCTCCTTCGCCTCGCCGTGCGTCATCCCACTCGTGCCCGGCTATCTGGCATATCTCGCCAGCGTCGTGGGCGCCGAGAGGCCTCCGGCCACCGCGGCTGCCGCCGAGAAGCAGCGTGCCGCTACGGCCACCCTGACTCGCGAGGAACGTCAGACTCGGCGAGCCTCGCGTGCCCGGATCGTTGGGGCGTCGCTGTTGTTCGTGGGCGGCTTCACGGTTGTGTTCGTCCTGCTCAGCGCTATGGTGCTGGGAACTGTGCAGTACCTGGCCCCGCAGCAGGAGTTGCTGCAGCGGCTGGGTGGTGTGGTCACGATCGTCATGGGTCTGGTGTTCATCGGACTCGTACCCACCCTGCAGCGCGACACCCGCATGCAGCCCAAATCGATCTCGACGTGGCTCGGCGCTCCGATGCTCGGCGCCGTGTTCGCCCTCGGTTGGACCCCGTGCCTGGGGCCGACGTTGGCGGCCGCGCTGTCCGTGGCGGCGGGTACAGGAGTCGACGCGGCACGAGGCGTGCTGCTCATCGTGGCGTACTGCCTGGGGCTGGGGTTGCCGTTCGTCCTGGTGGCCTTCGGCTCCACCTGGGCGATGCGCACCGTCGGCTGGCTGCAGAAGCACACGCGGGCCATCCAGGTGTTCGGCGGCGTCATGCTGATTATCGTCGGACTGCTGCTGTTGAGCGGCGCGTGGGCGCTGTTCATCGACTGGTTGCGCGACTTCGCGATCTCGGACACCACGCTGCCGATCTGAGGGTCGGCAGCCCCGCCCCAGAGGGGTACTGCGATCGGTCTCGCTACTCACCAGCGGTCCTGAGGTGAAGTCAGGATCGGCTGGAACCAGCCGCCGGGTCGGCCCGTCGTACTGGTTGTGGGAATGAGTAGAGGTGTGGGCGCGGTGCTGGTCGCCGCC
>CAMNYG010000055.1 GCA_946570335.1 uncultured Dietzia sp.
CCGGCCGGATACCGGCGCTTCTCCACCAGACGAGTCCTCACCATGGACCGGATCGAGGGCATTCCCCTCTCCCGTGCGCAGCAGGAGATCGAGGCGCTGACCGCCGGGCAACGTGACGAGCTCACCCGCACCATCCTCGAGGTGATCCTGCGCCAGATCCTCGTCGACGGGGTCTTCCACACCGATCTCCACGGCGGCAACATCCTGCTCACCCCCGGCGGGTCCCTCGCGCTGCTGGACTTCGGTTCGGTCGGGCGCCTGGACCGTCAGGCGCGACTGGGACTGCGGTCACTGCTCATCGCGATCGACCGCCAGGACGGCGCGGCCGCCACCACCGCGCTCTGCCACATCCTCATCCCGCCGGCGGACCTGGATCTCGTGGCCACCCAGTGGCTCATCGGCGACCTGATCATGCGGATCGACGGCATGCCGGCCGACGTCCTGTACAACGACCTGCTGCGTGCGGTGGTGTCCGCCGGCTTCAAGGTCCCGCCGTCCATCGCGGCCGCGTTCCGGTGCCTCGGGGCACTCGAGGGCACGCTCACCCTGCTCTCTCCCGACCTGGACGTGGTGGACGAGACACGAGACATCGCCGCGTCGGTCTTCCGCGAGAGCGTCTCGCCGTTGCACTCGGTGCGATCCAGCGTGGAGCAGGCCGCGTTGGTGGCGCCGATCGCCGAGCGCGTCCCCGCCCAACTGTCCTCGATCCTGGGCCGGCTGGACCGCGACAACCTGGGGCTGAGCTTCTCCCCGCTCGCCGATCCGACCGGCCGGGCCGTGGCCAGCCAGTTCGCGCAGGTGATCTCCCTGTCGGTGCTCACGATCGTCGCGGCGTTCAGCGGGATCGCCATGGTGCTCTCCGACGTGGGTCCGCACTGGGCGGACAACATGCGCGTCACCGCCTACATCGGGATGATTCTGTTGCTCATCGCCTACGTGATCGGAAGTCGCCTGGTCATCACGACGTTGCAGCGGGGATTCCAGGAGCGCGCACGGACGCCGTCAGCGCAGTAGTGGACGGACTCGGCCTATAGTGCGGGCACATACCCGTCCCGAGGTTGAGGAGCACGGCGTGGACCTGCAGGACCTTCTCGACGCACTGAACGCCGGCGAGACCATCACCGGGGGCTCGCCGCTGCACGAGGTGATGCACCGGGTCAGCCAGGACGCACTCCGGGTGACAGCCGAGCTCAACGGGGGCTATCAGGAGCCGGAGCGGGTGCGGGCGCTACTGGCCGAGCTGACCGGCTCACCGATCGCCGACACCGTGGCCGTGTTCCCGCCGCTGTACTCCGACTTCGGCAAGAACATCCGGCTCGGCGAGCGCGTCTTCATCAACTCGGGGTGCCGGTTCCAGGATCAGGGCGGCGTGACGATCGGCGACGACTGCCTGATCGGGCACAACACGGTATTCGCGAGCCTCAATCATGATCTCGATCCGGCCCGGCGTGCGGACATGATCCCGGCACCCATCGTGGTGGGCCGGAACGTGTGGATCGGTTCCAACTCGACGATCCTGTCCGGCGTCACGATCGGCGAGAATGCTGTGGTCGCTGCCGCATCTGTCGTGACCAAGGACGTGCCGGCGAACAGTGTGGTGGCGGGCTCACCCGCGCGGGTCGTGCGCACGATCGGCTGATGCCCCGCCGATCGGTAGTCGATCGGCAGGTGGCGGCGTGGTCTTCCACCAGTACCCGGGCATGTTCCACAACTGGACCATGCAGCCGATCCCGGAGGGCCGCCGCGCCCGCCGGAAGCTCTACGAGTTGCTCGACCAGATGGAGGCCGGCACCTGATCGTGCGCACCACCCGCCGCACAACCCGGACTGCACCAGAGGCGCCTACTGGTGGTCGGCATCTCCGGTGTAGAGCGACTTCTTGCTGGTCTCAGGCGACAGGATCAGCGAGACGATGGTCAGCACTGCGAGCCCGACCAGGTAGTAGCCCACCCACGCCACCGAGAAGTGCTGCACCAGCCACACGGCGACGAACGGCGTGAGCGCGGCACCGAGGATCGCGGAGAAGTTGTAGGCCACACCGGAACCGGTGTAGCGGGTGTTGGTGGGGAACAGCTCGGGCAGGACCGCGGACATGGGCCCGAAGGTCAGTCCCATCAGCGCCATGCCGACACACAGGAAGCCGAGCATGCGCACCACGTCGAGTCCGTCGCCGGTGCCCATCTGCTCGGGGCTGAGCCACCAGCCGAAGGAGAGGCCGAAGACGATGATCGCGGCGGTGGTGGCGATGAGCATCCGGCGTCGGCCGAAGCGGTCGGCGAGGTAGCCGGCGATCGGGATAAACGCGGCGAACAGCAGGATCGCGATCACCTGGAGGATGAGGAACGACCGGTACCCGTAGCCGAGTCCGCCGACCTCGTCGCTGCCGATCGCGAACGACAGGATCCAGGTGGTCATGAGGTAGAACAGGCCGTAGGTGGCCAGCATGATGAAGGTGCCGAGGATGATCTCCCACCAGTTCTTCCGGAAGACCTCCCAGACGGGCGCCTTGACGCGCTCGTTCTGGGCCACCGCCTTGGCGAAGACCGGCGTCTCCTCGATGCGCAGTCGCACGTACAGCCCCAGGCCCACCATGACGATGGACAGCAGGAACGGCAGGCGCCAGCCCCACACGAGGAACGGATCGGACAGTTCGGCGTCGGTGGAGTCGTAGGCGAACCAGGTGGTGAGCAGCAGGAAGATCCCGTTGGCGAGGATGAAGCCGAACGGTGCGCCGAGCTGGGGCCACATGGCGGCGAAGGCACGCTTGCCGGGCTTGGCGGTCTCGGCGGCCAGCAGCGCGGCGCCGGACCATTCGCCGCCCAAGCCGATGCCCTGGAAGAAGCGCATGATCGTGAGCATCGCGGGCGCCCAGAGGCCGATCTGGTGGATCGTGGGCAACAGGCCGATGAGGAAGGTGGCGATACCCATCGTCAGCAGTGCGCCGA
Source organism: uncultured Dietzia sp. (assembly GCA_946570335.1). Taxonomy (GTDB): domain Bacteria; phylum Actinomycetota; class Actinomycetes; order Mycobacteriales; family Mycobacteriaceae; genus Dietzia. Next base: position 2,945 of record CAMNYG010000055.1, read on the forward strand.
CGAGGGTGACCTTCCGGCCGAGGCGGTCGCCGTAGTGGCCGAAGATGATCGAGCCGAGCGGCCGGGCGATGAACGCGGTGCCGAAGGTCGCCATGGAGGCGAGCAGGGCGGTGCCGGAGTCGCCACCGGCGAAGAACAGCAGCGGGAAGACCGAGACCGCCGCGGTGGCGAAGATGTAGAAATCGTAGAACTCGATCGTGGTGCCGATGAGTGAGGCGAAGATGATCCGGCTGCGCGGGACCGGCGCGTTGTCCCCGGCCTCGGCTCCGCCCTCGCGCGCGGTGTCGGTGCGCGCGGTGTCGATGCCGGAAAGGTCGATGCGGGAAGCGTCGCCGTGGTCAGTGCTCGCGGTCGGGTCTACGACGACGTCGTCGTCCTCTCCCGGCCCCGTACGCGAATCCGACGTTCTCATGGTCCTCCTCAGGGACGGCGGCGACCGGCCCGGATCGCGGGTGCGGGGTCGCCTGTCGTGGCGGGTGATGCCTGTGGCCCGGGCGGCGCGGGTGCGAACGCCGAGCGGCCACCACAGTAGAAGACGGTGTGTCAGCCGTCACACCTGACGTCCAGACGCCTACAAATGGTACGGAATCGGCGAGATCTGACCGAATCGACTGGACCAGGTGCACACCCGGAGGGTGGATCGTCGTGACTACTGCGAGAGGAACTTGTTGACCAGCCGGGACGCGAAGTTCGGGGAGAACTTGGAGATGTTCGCCAGCACGGTCGTCTGGAGCCCCACCGAGTAGGACGTGCGGTGCAGGCGCCGGTCGAGCGCAGTCGGGTGGACCGACTGCCACACCTTGTCGGCGACCTGCTCGGGCGTGATCCGCACGCCGAGGGTCTGGGTGCTCTTCGCGTCGTTCTCGGCGAGCGCGGTCTTGGCCCACAGCGGCCAGATCCCGACCACGCGGATGTCGTACTTCTCCCACTCGAGCTCGAGCGCCTCCGTCAGTCCGCCGACGTAGAACTTCGAGGCACTGTAGGTGGAGATGCCGGGCTGCCCGTAGATCGCCGACGCCGAGACGATGTTGACCAGGTGTGAACCGGGCGTCGCCTTGAGGTACGGGAACGCGACCTGCGCGCCCAGGGTCACACCGAGCACGTCGATGTCGATCTGGGCCTTGACCGCCGCCGGGGAGATCTCGTCGAGGTCGCCGGCCACGAGCACACCCGCGTTGTTGTCCAGCACGTCGAGCGTGCCGCCGGTGTGCGCGGTGAAGTCGGCCAGTGCCCTCTCCCACTGCTCGGGCTCGCGGACGTCGAGCACGCCGGTGATCCAGTCCGGGTGTGCGGCCTGCACCGCGGCGAGCGCCGCCTCGTCGACGTCGTATATGCCGACGGTCCAGCCTTCACGCCCGAAGCGCTCCGCCGTGGCCAGGCCGATCCCCGCCGCGCCGCCCGTGATGAATATCGATGGCATGCACTTCTCCCCCGTGAGAATTCTGATCTCTCGCAATTGCGGGATGGTCGCCCTTCGCACGACAGCGCGAAGCAGTTCAGCCATTCCCCCTGGGAGCCCACAGTAGTCGCTCGGGTCAGCTGTCCTGTAGTGCGTCATCCTTCTCCGAGGCGATGACGTCCCCGTACACGCGGTCGATCGCGCGCCGTCCGTACACGAACCGGGAGGTCGCGCTGAGGTGCGAGCGCCGGTCGCCGAGGATGTGCATCCCCCACGAGAACAGCGTGGCGAGGCGGTTCCGGAAGCCGATGAGGAACGCCAGGTGCACGACGAGCCACAGCACCCAGGCGATGAAGCCGTGGAGTTCGAGACTGCGGATCTTCACCACCGCGCTGTACCTGGACACCGTGGCCATGGAGCCCTTGTCGAAGTACGTGAACGGCGGGCGCTCGGCCGGCGTCTGCGTGCCGCCCACCTCGCGGTCGATCTGCTTGGCCACGTACTTGCCGCCCTGGATCGCCACCGGCGAGACCCCGGGCAGGTTGTCGAGGCTCATCATGTCGCCCAGTACGAATATCTCGGGGTGGCCCGGCAGCGAGAGGTCCTTGTTCACGAGGACCCGCCCCGCGCGGTCGACCTCGGCGTCGGTCTGATCGGCGAGCAACTTCCCCAGCGGACTGGCCTGCACGCCGGCGGACCAGATCTTGCAGGCCGCGCTGATCCGCCGCACCGTGCCGTCCGAGTCCTTGACCTCGATCCCGTCGGAGTCGACATCGGTGACCATGGCGTTGAGGTGCACTTCCACACCGAGCTGTTCCAGCCGGGCCCGCGCCGCCCGCCCGAGCTTCTCCCCGAAAGGGGGGAGCACGGCGGGTGCCGCGTCGATCAGGATGATGCGCGCCTGGCCCGGATCGATCCGGCGGTAGCTGTTCTTGAGTGTGCGATGCGCCAGCTCACCGATCTGTCCGACCATCTCGACGCCGGTCGGGCCCGCGCCGACGACGATGAAGGTGAGCAGCCTGCGCCGCTCCTCCTCGTCCTCGGTGAGCTCCGCCAGTTCGAAACTGCCGAGGATCCGACCCCGGAGCTCGAGGGCGTCGTCGATGGTCTTCATGCCGGGGGCGTAGCGCTCGAAGTGGTCGTTACCGAAGTAGGACTGGTTGGCGCCCGCTGCGACGATCAGGCTGTCGTAGGGCAGGTCGAAGTCGATGTGCCCGGCCACGGCGTGCACGTTCCGGTTCTCGACGTCGATCCTGTCGACCTCACCGAGGGTAACCGTGATGTTCTTGTGCTCTCTGAGGATCAGCCGTGTCGAGGGTGCGATATCGCCGACAGACAGAATTCCGGTCGCCACCTGGTAGAGCAGCGGCTGGAAGAGGTGGTGGCCGGTCTTGGCGACCAGAGTCACGTCCACGTCCGCCTTCGCCAGGCGTTGTGCGGCACTCAGGCCACCGAAACCCGAGCCGATGATGACGACGCGATGCCGGCCGGCCGCAGCCTGGACCTCTGCGCCCTGACTGTTCACTGCATCCACCATGGGACTCCTGATCTCGGTAGTGGGCGCCCGGAACGTTACCCCCGCCCCGCCGGATCCGCCCGACTTCGACCCGCTCGGGAGGTTAGGGTTCCACCGATGTCCGTTGCCGCCGGGAGGATGCCATGTCGAGCCTGAACAACGACGTCCTGGTGTTCCAACAGACGAAAAACCTCGTCAAGAACGATTTCGCGATCATGGACGAGCAGGGGCGGCAGGTCGGACACGTCGAGACCGGCGGAAGCACTCTCGGGCGAATGCTCAAGGGATCGCGGGAGCTGACCGTGTTCGCCGGTCCGGAGAATCCGGTCCTCCGCGTCAAGGACACCATGACACTCGGCCGGGACCGCATGGAGATCGTCGATGCCGCGGGGGCGCCGCTGGCGTCGCTGGTCAAGCGGATCTCGTTCTTCAGGACCAGGATCACACTCGACCTGCAGGGCGAGGAGCTCAACCTCGAGGGGAACATCTGGGGCTTCGAGTTCCAGATGAGCGGGCCGGGCGGCGCCATGGGGACGGTCTCGCGGCAGTGGTCCGGCGTGGGCAACGCCTTCCTGGGGATGTCGACCTATTCACTACGCCTCGCGCCGCACCTGACCCTCCCCCAGCGCTACGCGCTCATCGGGTCGGTTCTCGCCCTCGACCTCATCCGGGAGAAGGAGAGCAGGAACTGAGGGCAGTCGCGGGCTCACCCGCGATTCGTCCGGGCCAGCATGCTGGCGAAACCCGCCAGGAAATCGCCGCCGCGCCGTGCCGCCTGCTGCTCGACGAGCCCGCGGGACAGCTCTGCCGACACCTCGGCGGGCCCGCCACCGGCATCGAGCCGGGCCTGCCCGAGGGTCGCGGCGCAGGCCCGCCCCTCATAGAAGACGAGATCGGGGAGTATCGCGTCGAGCGCACGGGACAACTCGCCGGCCGGGCGTTCCTCGAGTGCCGCGACCACCGACGCCCTGTACTGCTCGAACTGCTCCCGGCTCGCCTCGAGATCTCGCCTCAGTGCGGTGGTGTCGGACATCGGGTTTCCCTTCCTCGAGCGTGGTGAACAGTGGCCCTACCGCGGCCCCTGCGTCGAGACGAGCACTGCAGAGGGCGCCGCGATGGAGATCGGGTAACTCCCGTCCACCGACGCGACCGTCTCGTCGGCCACAGCGGTGAAGGTACCGTCCTCGGCCACGCTCGCATCGGCGAACTCGACTCCACTCGTGGCGTCGGGTGAGTCGGCGCCCAGCCGCTCGACCGAGGCCGACACGTCCTCGTGACCACTGATCTCGACGCGGACTTCTCCCCGGAAGGACCGGTCCATGTTGTCGATGATCACCTTCACGGCACCGTCGGGCATGCGCACCGCGTGGGCCGAGATGTTCGCGCCGTCGGAATCAACCACGACAGGCAGCACGGCGCCGCCGACCATCGTGCTCACCATGAGCGCACCGTAATAGTTGGGGTTGACCTGCGCGG